>DATANL010000354.1:0-8624 GCA_036266295.1 Pyrinomonadaceae bacterium
GCCAATTTGGAGTGCGCTGACTTGTCAGCGCTTTTCCGCTACTTACGAAAAGCGGCGACAAGTCGCCGCACTCCAAATTACGCTGAGTACCAAAGCACGGCGCAGAAGTGACAAGCCGTTCCGGCGATTACAAAAAGGTGCCAGGCGAAGTGCGCGTAACGTCGATGCGCGGCGAAGAAGAAAACACCGCCCGTGTAGGCAATGCCGCCGGCCAGCAGCCACGCCAGGCCCATCAACGGCACGCGCTGCCAGACCTGCGGCCCGGCGATTACCACCAGCCAGCCCATAACCAGATACAGCGTGACCGACAGCCAAACGAAGCGAGCGCCGAAAACGGCTTTCTTCACCAGGCCGATGAGTGCCAGTCCCCAAACCAGGCCGAATAAAGTCCAGCCCCAGGGTCCGCGCAAAACGCCAAGCGTGAATGGTGTGTAAGTACCGGCAATCAGAATAAAGATGGCGCTGTGATCCAGTAAACGAAAGAACCGTTTTGCGCGATCATGCGTCAGCGCGTGATAGAGCGTCGAGGCCAGGTAAAGCGCGATCATCGATGCCGCAAAAACGCTGACCCCGACCGTGTTCCATGCGGTGCCGGATCGCACCGCGGCGGCGATCAGGATAGGAGTTCCTGCAATCGCCAATGCCAAGCCGGCCCCGTGGCTCAGACTATTCGCGATTTCTTCTCCGAACGTCGGTCGCAGGTCCTCGGTCATGCGAAACATTCTACACGAATCTGCAAATCCCTACTTCCATTTCCTGCAATTGTGGACTAATCATCTTTCGATTTACCAACGTAGATTCTCAGAAGCGGCGGGCGATCGGTAATTGCGTGTCGATATCCTCTCTCCTTGAACTCTTCCGGCCAGGATTTATTTCAGGAGGCTTTATGAACAGAATCAGAATGTGGCCGCACGGCGCGTTGATAATTCTCGCGTTTGCGGCGGTAGGCGCAGTCGGCGCGTTGCTTTGGACGAAGTATGAACGGAAGGCTGAAGCCAGTTCGTTGCCGAACGCCGCGCGCGTCGAGCGCATTGAGGGACAAGTTGGAGTAAACCAGAGTTCAGATAATTCCAATAACAATCAGTGGATTACCGCGACGCCTAACATGTCGGTCACTGCCGGCGATCGCATCTACACAAAACAGAACTCGAGGACGCAGATCGCGTTTACCGGCCGCAACGTAGCTACGGTCGATGCAAACACGTCGCTGGACGTTCTGGATCTTTCCGAACAGCGAACGCAAGTCGCGTTGCGTGGAGGATCGGCGTTGTTCGATGTCGGTTCACTGTCATCGCGCGATCTGTTTGAAGTTGCGACACCTTGTGGCGCTATCGATTTGCAACAACCCGGACTCTATCAAATCGCCATTAACGAGAATGGAACTGCGGTGGCGAGCGTCTTCAATGGTGAAGCGCAAGTCGTCGGCAATGGCGGTTCAGGGAAAATTCAGAAGGGCGAATATCTCGCGATACCGTGTCCGGGCAACAGCGAGCCGGCCACGATCTCGAAACTTGAGCCGAACCAGGCCGGTTACGTCGTCGACAACTACTATCGGACGCGGTATCCGAAGCACTACGACGGGCGCTATCGCAATTACTACACGTATCTCGACGATCCTGATTACTACGATCCGGCGCGTCTTTATTCCAGTTACAACTACGTCAACGACTACATTCCGGGCATTGACGATCTGGATGATTATGGCGATTGGCGGTACGTCAGTGATTACGGCTATGTCTGGCATCCGCGGGTGGACAGTGGTTGGGCGCCGTACGAGTCAGGTTACTGGACGATGGATAACCCGTACGGCCTGACCTGGGTTTCAAACGAGCCCTGGGGTTATGCGCCGTATCACTATGGTCGTTGGGCCAACGCCTCTAACGAATGGGTCTGGGTGCCGGAATCGGTTAATACCTATCCGACATATTCGCCCGCGCTGGTGGCATTCATTCCATTGGGCAATTCATCTACCGCCTGGGTCGCGCTCGGTCCGAGTGATCCTTATCAGGTGACCTACTACGACCCGAGTTGGCAGCCGGTCTATACGTACCCTTCGAATGTAGCTGTGAATCGTCTGGTCAACATCAACGTTTCGGGAGCGGTGACGGTTGTGCCGACGTATGACTTTGGTCGAGTGATCGATCCGACGATTGTCACACGTGTCGATCCGCGAACCATCAGCAGTGTGCGGCCCGTACTCAATCCTTTGACGGTCGATCAATTGCGCACGGTCGCCTTCCAGACGCGCGAAGGACGCCAGCGCATCGACGTTCCGCGACAGGTCGTACAGCGGCTCGATACGCCGGTAGTTGCGAGCACGGTAATCGCGCCGCGATTCAGGCAGGATCTGGCGCGGGCGATGCGCGTCGAGCGCGTTGATGATCATGGCAAGAACCAGAAGCTGCAGATATCTGATCAGCGTGCAGTTGCCCCCGCACAAACAACCCAGGCGGGCAATATCGCCGCTGAGCAGCAGCGCGAACGACAGATAGCCGACCTCTCGAGACAGGCAGCTCGCGGGGATCGAAACGCGCGCCAACAGTTGCAGGATCTACGCAAGCAACAAGCGACGGAACGCGCGTCAGTCCAGGCTCAAGGACAGCAGGTGGGCCAACCGATTCGTCCGCAAGACCAACGACAGTTGGAGCGGCAGCAGCAACAGGCGCAGCGTGAGGCTGCCCGGCAACAGATGATTCAGTCGCAGCAGCAGCAACGCGCGGCGGCGCAACAGCAGATGCAGGCGCAGCGCGAGCAGCGGCGGAATCAGGCGCAGCAGGCCCAACCGACGCGCAACGCGCAACGGCAACAGACGATAAAGTCACAGCCGCCACCACGGCGGCCACCTGAAGCTCCTCCACAACGGCCGGCGCAGGCTCAGCCTCAGCCGAATCGAGTGCAGTCTGTGCCGCGGGCGGCCCCGCAGGCTCAGCCACAACCGCGGCCAGCAAAGCCCTCAGGACCGCCCGGACAGTCGAAACCGTCAGGACCGCCGGGACAATCAAAGCCGGGTAAGAAGAAACCGGGAGGTGAGTGAGGCATTATTTGGAATGCGGTGACAGAGCGCAGCGGCGACGCCGCTTTGGACGTTGGTAATCATATTCAGTTAAACGGAATCCAAAGCGCAGTCGCCGCTTCGCTTTGCCGGCGCACTCCAAATTTGGATCATTTACGCTTCAAAATCTTGGCAGTAAAAGATCCCTTGATAGATGTATCGCCGCTGCTCAGATTTACATCTCCGCTGATCTCATCAGCGGAAGCAGAGGTTACTTTCACCTCGCCCGTGAGCATGCTGCGATCGAGCCAGGACTTAACATCGGCGCCATTCTTGCGCGCGACGATCCCGGCGCTTTCAGCCTTACTGTACTTGTCGGCTTTCGCAGAATAAGTGGCGGCCTTCAACGGTGACTGATCGTTTGTGCCTTCGTCGCCAATCAAACTGAAAACCATGCGCACCTGATCGTCCGCAGTCAATGGTTTATCCAGCGTCATGGCGAAATTCTTCGCGTCGAGATCGTAATTTGCGAGATACACGTAATATGCCGACGCC
Source organism: Pyrinomonadaceae bacterium (assembly GCA_036266295.1). GTDB lineage: Bacteria > Acidobacteriota > Blastocatellia > Pyrinomonadales > Pyrinomonadaceae > UBA11740. Next base: position 3,548 of record DATANL010000354.1, read on the forward strand.
GTGGTTATCTTGTTGTTGATATCCGTGAACGACTTCGTCACCGGAAACGCATAACCCGATCGGATCGCGAGGTCCTTTTCGCCGGTCATTGCTGATTTGACGTGAACGGCGTTTCCGCCCGCGCTCTTACCGCACCCGCCCAGGACCAGCAGCGTCGATATTACCAGGATTGCTACGGACAGATTTATGAACCGCTTGAATTGATCGTTTTTTCGAGGCACGGCATTACCTCCAGGGGATCTGGTTTGACTCATATGTTGAGGTGAATAAAGAGCAGCCGACTTGTACGGGAAAACGGCGCGAGAGTCAATGAGGTGACGGTGTAACGGAGAGAACTAAGGGTTGATTTTCACATCCTTTATTTCCGTAACAAACCGAACGTAGTTGCTGAATGTCGACGACCAATCCCAGTTGACCTTGTCGGAAAGCGCCGGATAGCGGGCCGCGTTCACGGCATTGACGCGCGGCAACCAGGTGCCGTCCTTAAGTCGCATCATCTCCTGATACACAGCCGGCGGAAGGCTTCGGTCAACGCCGGCGGGCCAACCCGATAATTTTGTCACGATGTGATCTTCAGCATCGATCGCCAGCTCGCCGTCGAGTTGGCCGATGTAGCCCTCGCCTTCGCCGAAAGCCACGCCGGCCCGCGGAGCAAACTTGAAGATCAGGTTGGGCCTTCCTTCGATCGTGTCCCGTCGCAGAAATGTCAGGTCGCAACTCTTTAAGAAGCTGATGATCGTAAAGCCAGGTCGGTGCGGCCCGAGCGGTTAACCGCCGAGCGTGAGTACATTCCAATCGGCGACATCCCTTTAACTTCGCCTTGCGCAGGATTATCGGGCGGCGCTTCGCGATCGATTCTGGTTTCTTCCTTCTCGAGTCTCTCGCCGGCCTTCTGTCTTTCCTTTTCCAGCTTATCCGAGGGTACGGGCGCGCCGTCCTTCTCGATCTCAATCAAAATGCCGCGTGCCCGAGTGCCTACCTTTAGCGTCGGCAAAAAGACCTCGTACTTAGAGTTCTTGATTTTTGTTTTGCCGTTCTTGTCGACGAGTCTGCTGGTCACTTCCAACGTGTAGGTGTAATCGGCCAGCATCTCACCCGCGCCTTTACAGATGGCCTCTTTCACCAAACCTTCGATCTCAATCTGCGGTTCGATCGAAGCCGGCACTACCAACTTGCAGTCCTTTGGAATTGTTCGCGTGGTCTTGCTCAACTCGACTCGGACCTGCGCCCACACCGGTAGAGTGATGAGGGCGATCGCGGGAATCGAGCAGAGCCAGCGTCTGACGGCCGGGAATGTCACGATTAACTTCCTGGGGCTACGTAACTGCGACGGGCTTTAACGACGAGCTTATCTTTAGACTTTTGTGCGGATTGCGCAAGATCGATTTTGAGTTTGCGGGTCGTGCCGTCGCGTTTCTTATTCGTCGATACGAAGGCGAGGTTGTAACGGCTGCGCAGATGATCCATCAAGGTCTGAAACGTCGCGCTCAGGTTATCAGGTTTATCAGAAAGAATTTCGCCGCCAGTTTCATTTGCCAGCGTCTCGAGGTCCATGTAGGGAGCGCCGCCGAGTTTGCCCATGCGCGTGGCCCACACCATGATCCCGTTCTCAACGCCCTGGCCCATCTCTTTGGGAATTATGCCGCAAACGACGCTGCCCGATTCATAGATAGCCTGGGCCGCGAATTTGCCCGATGGCCCACCCGGACAGTCAAAGTTGCGCGTGACGCCGGTGATCACCACGATCACGCGCCGACCCGTCGGATTGCCGGCGCTCATCATGTAGTCAGCCGCATCCGCAAATAGTTTGTTGAGGCAATGATCGGCCTCCTCGTCATGCGACGGAACGCGATCCAGGGCTTTCTCGATTAGTATTCGGTTCTTCGTGAAACCCTGAAGTAGCCGGGTAGAGTCGTGATAAGTCATCACGGCAACTTCGTCCGCATCCTTGAGACGATCGACAGCTTCACGCGCCGCGTGATGCACTTTGTCGCCGAACGGATCGAGGCAGCCGCCGCGATCGATTAAGAACAAAACCGAAAGCGGCAGAGTGTCCTGGCTGAAGTGAGTGATTTGTTGCTTTGCGCCGTCCTCGTAAATCTGAAAGTCTTCTTTCTTCAGGCCACCGACGATTCGCGCAGTTTTCTTTTCCAGTACCAGCGCGTCGATCGTCACCAGATCGACATCGACCTTGACGATTTCCTGAGCGGCGTTCTTGCTGAGGTCTTTGTCGGCGCCGGAGTTGGATTTGTCGGTCGAGACTGTTCTTTCGCGGGATTGCGAAGTGACGGGCCGGTCCGAAGTGAAGATCAATAGCGAAAGGGCGGCTGATGCCGTGAGGGTGACATGCCAGGTAGCGCGTCGAGGGTTCATCTTGCACTCTCCAAATGAGAAGTTTAGGGAAGCGAATGCTTCCGATGGCCTTACTTCGGGGAGAGTGCTTACCGTTGGACGATCAAGTCTAAAGACGAGGGGATAGGGGGAAGTGTTAACCTCGACGGAGCGCAGGCCCCTGGTGAGCGTGGCTTTATGCAAAGTGGATTTTCCGCGTCCGCGAAGCGGACTGAGTGAGAGTAGCCCAGTGCTTTAGCGCTGGGACGGGCCGAGGTAGATTTTCTCAGTCCGCGAAGCGGACGGCTGAAAACGCCCGCAGTAACGCCGTTTCTTTCAGTCGTCCGCTTCGCGGACTCGGTCATATTATGGGCTGGTTTCCCAGCGCTGAAGCAGCTGGGCTACTTTCATTCGTCGGCTTCGCCGACTTTTGCAGCAGAGCCAGTCAGCATGCGCTAGTGGCCTCGCAACCGGTTCGCGCTGCGCGCTCATGCGGGCAGAGATGCCCGCGCTCCATTCAGGGACGCTTTCTCTTCGGGACGGCAAAGGTGACAGATGGCGGGTCCCAGGTAGGTGATTTACTGACGATGCCGGTCTTCGTGTTTACTACTTCCAGCCGGATGGGGCGAACTTCTATCAACACGTAACCCTTTTCGCGATCCGGATAAAAGTTCTTCCAATCATCTTTCCAATGGCGAAGTTTTTCCTGCGGGTCATTCACCACGCGCGCGACGCCGTGTAACGTCACGTAAGCCTGGCTTTCACGATCGAAGTAGTAGAGCGTCACCCGCGAGTTGCGGCGGACTTCCGCTACCTTACGGCTCGCAGGGTTCGTCCCAAACCACACCACCATTTTTTCGTCCGGAGCGAACGCGTCCATGGTGCGTGCATTCGTTCGTCCGCGGCCGTCGTTGGTGATCAAAGCGCAGTAACGTGTCGTTGTCATGATTTCGCGCGCGGCTTTGATCAAATCGTCGCGGGAAAAATCTTTCGGTTGCGCGTAGATCGACGGCGTTAATGCCAGCCAAATCAACCCCGCGGTAATGAACACCGATAGCGTGCAAACTCTAAACTTCATCTTGTTTGATTTAGACCGTATCAGTGACCGCTGCCACGATTGCCAACTGCGGTTCGGGAGACGCGGCGACGGTTTCGCGTTGGGATGAAAGTCGAATGGTCTCTTTCGCCGGCGGCTGTGGCCACAAAGGTAATCGGCGCCCCAAACGATGTTTCAGGACGCACGACCTGAAATAATGTTCGTGGTCCCACTCAACCTCAGCCATTTCGAGCAAACAGTCGAGGAACTCAGCAGCGCCGCCATCGCGCGCATAACGCGCGGCCGTTTCATATTCCCTGACATTGCGGCTCTCGAGTTTGCCTGCGCCGTACATCGGGGCGAGCCACCCGGTCACGTGACAAAGAAACTGGAGCGTGCGTCCGATGATCGTCGCCCGCAACTCGCGTCGCGGGTTTGGCCCACTGCCAAGAATAGAAAGCATCTCGCCGACCAGCTCGCGATGCCGTAGTTCGTCTTCCTCGATCTTGCGAATCGCTACTCGCTCATCCGGCGCGCTGACGGAATGCCAGTGCCCGCGATACGCGTACGCCGCCGCCAGCTCACCTGAATAGGCCAATTGGAGCAGGGCAATTAGTTTTTCGCGGCTGGCGGCTTCGTTACCCATAATCGCCGGATCGGATGAGCCTCAGTGTTGAAGATTACGCGATTGAAATCAAGTGTCGGCGCCGGCGCAAACAGCAGGTAGAAATATTTGAACGTTTCAGCGAATAAAAAGCTCTGCATCGAGTCGGTTTTCTCTTTTGTGATCACGCTCTTCAGCGCGGCATAACCTGTGTCGTTGCGACAGTACTTCACGAAGTCCCGCCACATCGTCTGACCCATTCGCAGGTATTTTGGATTGCGTGTGAAGTGATAAAGGTAATAAGTCGATTCGACGATCTCGGGCCGCAGAGGGTAGCCGGGTGACGTCACTCTCATGTTGCTGAAATCGAGTTCTTCCGGCTCGATGTTGTTAAGCTGCCACATCCTGAACGACGACGATTGCAGACGGCGGGCCCGCCGAAGATCGCCTGACAAAGCGAGCATCGCGGGGAAGAAGGCATCGAGCGCTCCGTACACGGTCGCAGTTCGTTTGCCGCTGTTCATGTCCGCGTGTCCGTACCAGAGCTCGGGAATCCAGCCCAGAACCGTTCGTCCATCAATTGTTCCGTCAGCGTACCTGGAAACTTCCGGCGCCAGATACAAATTGATTGCCTTGATGCTCTCATTCCACATGCGGCGGCAATCCTCGTCCCGAAACAGAATCGCGCACTTCAAAAGATATTCATAATAACTATCGATGGCGCCGCTGATGTGACTGTCAGTGTCGGTCCACTGTCCGGTCTCAACATTGATCCACGTTCCCACCAGCCCGATGCGCGAGCGGCGGTTGTAGATTTCGACTAACGCGCGTTTCGCTTTGTCATAAAAAACCTGTCGATGAGTTAGACGAGCGAGCGTGCCGAACTCGATCAGCAGCGTGCCGGCTTCCGCCGGGTTGGTCACGTTTCCGCGCACCTCACCTGTCTTGAGATTGACGTATCGATAAGGCAACCCGGTCGGCGAGTTGAAGACAGGTAACAGACGATTGCCTAAATCTTCAGCGAGAATCAGCAGCCGCTTGTCTCCAGTCAATTCATAAGTCGAAAGCAGCCCTCCGAGGAGACGAATCGTTATTTCGAAATTCTG
>DATANL010000355.1:0-4898 GCA_036266295.1 Pyrinomonadaceae bacterium
TCTTGGTGTAAGAAATGGACTCGAGCAATTTTTCGCTGACTGAAGCTGCCTTGCCGGCTGCGCGCTCTAATTCGTGAATCAATTCGGCCGCGCGATCTTTCTTCGCCAGTTGTTCGGAGTAGATGACTGCTTCGATTTTCAGTCCGGAACGCAGGGCTTCTTCACACAAACGTAGGCCCTCGACAAAGATGGACTCAGACACCTTGCCGTCGCGCACGGCCCGCGCGTGGCGGAGCAGGGAATTATCACGGCTCGAAATCTGGAGGAGTCTTGAGCTTTGGCTCTTGAGTCTTGAATTAGGGCGATGCGCTGTCATTGTCAGATTCCAATACGAGAATTCCAAATTCCAAATTTGAGATTTCAAATCTCAAATCAATACTGAAAATTCCAAATTCCAAATTCCAAACTCCAAAACTCAAAACTCAAAACTCAAAACTCAAAACTCAAAACTCAAAACTCAAAACTCAAAACTACTCTTCAATCTCCACCCAAACCGGCCAATGATCTGAAACGTCGAGCGGCCGGGCCACGCCCCAGCGACCAACGCGCAGGCCGCGCACGAAGATCCAGTCGGCGTGAAAGCGTAGTCCAGCGCCGCGCCAGGTCGCGATATTCGTCGGAAACGGTGTCGAAAAATCGTGTGACTCCATCAATCGGCGAATCTCGACGGCCTTTTGTTTCGAGAGAGTATTGAAGTCGCCCATTACGACTACCGGACCGTCGTGCTTCCGCGCCTCGTTCAAAACTGCCTCGGTCTGTTGATGTTGATTGTCGAGCGGGCCATGCGGATCGATGTGAACATTGAACAGCCGGAGCTGAGCTTCAGCAAAATCAATGGTCGCGGCCATGGCCAGCCGAGGTCGCCACGCACAGTCGTGCCACGGTAAATCGATACGAGTAATATCGTTCAGCGGCACTCGATTTAACAACGCCACGCCCATGTCGGCGTCTTCATCAACTCCGATCTGCTCTTCAAAATTCAGCCACCATTCGCGTTGCTTTGGCTCGATTCCCCGCGGTAAGCCGACGCCGACGTGCACGTACGGTGACGCCAGTTCCGCGGCCAGCGCCGCCGCGACGTGATGACGACCAGCGCGCGCCGTCTCTTTGTCTGCCTCCTGCAGTGCTAGAATGTCCGGCGGCGGTAGCAGTAAATTGTTTGAAAAGGCTGCGGCGGCTGACTGAATATTTCTCCGGACGGCGGCGGTGCGATCCGTCGGAAAGTTGTATCCGACTTTTCGCATCAATCCCGACGAGATTAGTCGACTGCCGACGGCATAACGAATGTTATATGAGGCCAACACGAGCCGCGATCGCCCGCCCCCGTCGATCAAAGCCGACCGGTTGCCAATCTCAATGCGGTTATTTGAATCAGGGTTCGGCACGCGTTCTGCAACGCGATGATTACTTGTTACGGACCGATTTGCAAAACGAGGGATATGTCGAGAAACGTTATAGCGATTGTGGATGACCTTTTCTTTGCGTCGAAAATCCGCGGGACCGCGGAAGCCTTGGACGTAACTGTGAACTTTCCGCGGCACGCCGACGGAGTGAAGGAAGTAATTCAACGTAATTCACCCGCCTTAATTGTCTGCGACCTGCACTCGGAGAAATTCGATGCGATGGCTCTGGCAAAGACGCTGAAAGCTGATGCCGCGACCCGCGATATTCCGTTAATTGGGTTTTGCTCGCACGTGCACACTGCACTGCAGGCCGCCGCGCAGGACGCCGGCTTCGATCGCGTATTGCCGCGCTCATTATTTACGAGAGAGCTGGCCGCGATTCTTGGTGGCGAGATGTGACCGAATCGCAAATGGAGCGCGGGCATCCTTGCCCGCAAAACTCAGGAGCACGTTGGTCTTTTGTTCGCGATTCGCGCTCATGCGGGCAGGGATGCCCGCGCTCCACAGAGTTAGCCGACAGGTTGAGGCGCGACCACGTCATGTATCGGACGCACCTCCGCGATCAATTGGTCGTATTGATCGAGCGTTAAAGCTTGCGCGCCGTCCGAAAGCGCCTTCTCAGGTTGATCGTGGACTTCAATGATCAATCCATCAGCGCCGACTGCAACTCCCGCACACGCCAACGGAATGACCATATAGTTCTTGCCGGTGCCGTGTGAAGGATCGACAACGACCGGCAAGTGAGAGATGCGACGCACCGCGGGAATCGAAGCCAGGTCGAGCGTGTTGCGAGTATGTTGGGCGAAGGTTCGCACGCCGCGCTCGCAGAGAACCACGTTGTAGTTGCCTTCGGACATGATGTACTCAGCGGCCAGCAGCCATTCGTCGAGCGTCGCCGACAGTCCGCGCTTGAGCAACACGGGCATTCGCGACCTGCCCGCGCGACGCAGCAAAGTGAAATTCTGCATGTTGCGCGCGCCAATCTGGATCATGTCGCCGTACTTTTCGACGAGATCGACGCCCGCTTCATCAAGCGCCTCCGTCACGATCTTCAGACCATACGTTTCGCGAACTTCAGCGAGAATTTTCAGGCCCTCTTCACCCAGTCCCTGGAACGCATAGGGCGAAGTGCGCGGCTTGTAGGCGCCGCCGCGAAAGAATCGCGCACCACTGCGGCGCACGGCTTCGGCCACGGCAAATGCCTGCGCCCGGCTTTCGATGGCGCATGGCCCGGCAATAATCGCCAACTCGTCGCCGCCAATCGTCGCATCGCCGACGCGGACCACGGTCTTCTCGGGCCGCAGATCGAGTGTGATCAACTTGTAGGGTTTACTAACGCGGATGGCTTCGGCGACACCGGGAAGATTTTCGAAGCGGGTCGGATCGACGGCCCCCTGATTACCGGTTACGCCGATGGCCGTACGCGTCGCGCCCGGCATTGTGTGTGCCTTGAACCCAAGTTCGGTAACGACGTCACATACGTGCGCAACTTGCGCATCGGTGGCGTCGGCTTTCATGACAATTAACATTTTTAGAGCTTTCTGTAGACTTCGCGACGGTGTCGTACGTAATGGATAGTTATCTTTGCCGTCTACTCGGATCGATGTCGTAAATCACGCGATAATCGCCAAGTCGGATTCTATAAAGCGCATCTGATCCTTCCAACTTCAAACTCTGTCTGGGAAAAGGTTCCTCGGCCAACGCCTCAAAGAGTTTGAGAACGCGAGCCACGACCGGTTTCGAAAGTCCTCGAAGGTCTTTCGCGATCGATGGTTTGAGAACGACCTTAAAGGACGCCATCTTTTTTCAGTCGCCGCTTCAGTTCTGAAAGACTGATGGATTTCTCTTCGCGGCGTTCAGCGACAACCGCCAAGTCGTGCAAGTCCTCGAGCAGTTTCTGATATTGGTCAAACGACAAGAGGACGGCTTTCTTGCGACCCTTAGCATCCACAACAAATTGTTCCTGACTTGCCATAAAGGTAATTTACCCGAGACTGGCTGTTTTCGAAACCTTACATTCTTTGAGGTACCGCAATCCCAAGCGTAGCCAGCGCCGCAGTCAACTGTCGCCGGGTGTGATTCGCGACAGCAATTAGGACAGAACGCTTGATGCCATCCTCCTCAGCAATGATCTTATGGCGATGATAGAAAAGATTAAAACTCTTCGCTAAATTGAAGGTATATTTCGCCAGAACCGCCGGCTCGGCACCGGCAGCCGCCTGAGCATTGGCGTCCTCCAAACGCGCCGAAAGCATCAGTAACGACCAGATTTCATCTCCGTCGGTACTGCTGAACACGTTGTTAACCGCCTCTTTGCGTTCTTGAATGAGCGGTTGGACTGCAGCGATTTCGCGTTCATCGAGTTTTCTAAAAATCGAATTTGCCCGCACCGCCGAATACTGGCAATACGGCCCCGTCTCGCCTTCGAACGACAGCGCCTCTTTGAAATCGAAAGCAATAACCGAATTGCGCGTGAACTTCAAAAGGAAATATCTGAGCGCCCCCACGGCAATCGCATGGGCCGTCTCCTTCTGCTCAACTTCCGACAATTCGGGATGGCGGCTCTTCACTTCCGCGAGCGCGTCGCTCTCGAGCCGATCGATGAGATCGTCGGCTTTGACACCGAGACCTTTCCGACCGCTCATCTCGATGTAGGGCTTCTTTCGGTCTTCGTCGGAGAGTTGAATGCCCAGCTCTTCGCACGCCGCTGGTGACAGCGCGACCATTTCGTACGAGAGATGGACGCTCGCCTGCTCGCCAAATTCGGGAACAATCGCTGCGACGCCTTTGCGTACGATGTCCTGCGGATACGATTGCCGCGAATCGATCACGTTATAGACGATCTCGCCACCGCCGAAATTTGGTCGCGGCACCTCCGGCTGGGTCTCGGCGTTTCCTTCAGCCGTCGTGACCCAGGTCGCATGGCCGTCGGCATCCATGCGAAATGGTTTGTAATTGAAATCCAGACCAAGCTGGCCGAGCTTCCAGAGTTGATACGCAATGTCTTTGCCGGTGTAAGTCACGGTTCCGTTCGAACGCACGATGATCTTGTCTGATTCATGTTCGTCCGTTCCGGTGTGCGACTCGAAAGGCATCACCCAGCAGCCGCGATTGCGGCCTTCGTTTTCGAAATGAAGCACGCCGCGCTCTTTCATTAATTGAAAGGCGCGCTCCCAAAAATGCAGGTGCAGGATTTCAGATTCACGCGCCAATAAATCGTATCGAATGCCGAGACGCTCCATCGTGTCCAGAATCTGTTCGACGTTTCTGGTGGCGACGTAATCGGCCAGCTCAGCCGTCGGGTTGCCGCCCGCTTCGATTGCGTGAAGAATGTCCGCCCGCAGTTTGAGTTTTTCGGGGTTCGCGTCGCCATCGAGTTTCCCGTCGCGATAAAACAGTCCGACGCGCGTGTACAAATCCCAACAGTAATAATCGAACGACTGCTCCGGCGACAGCGAACCGTCGAGCGCTTTGATTTGATCGAGCGTCATCTGT
>DATANL010000356.1:0-1513 GCA_036266295.1 Pyrinomonadaceae bacterium
AACGATTTTACCTCCGATTTCGAAATTGGTCGCGAAGCCGGGGTTAACGGTCCCGCCGCCGGGGCCGGTCGAACTCCCACCCACTCCACCTGCGCCAGTTGCGGAAGTTCCGACGGTTGCGTCAACCGACGGTCAGGCGACCGTCGAAGTCGCACCTTCGGTCGAAGAAGAACCGAAGAACGTCATCACCATCAAACCGCCGATCATCGTCAAGGAATTGGCGACGCAGCTGAGGTTGAAAAATTTCCAGCTGATCAAGGAGCTGATGGATGACTTCAACATTTTCGTAAACGCCAACCAGACAATTGAACCGGATGTCGCGACGAAGATTGCGGAGCGGCACGGATTTGTTCTGGAAAAAGAACGGCGCGAAAAAGGCGGCGGCGTTCACAAGGAAGAAAAGGTCATCGTTGCTCCCCCGCCTCCGGAGCCGGCGAAGCAGGAAGAGCTCAAACCCCGCGCGCCCATCATCACGTTCATGGGACACGTCGATCACGGTAAGACTTCGTTGATGGATGCGATCCGGAAAACGCGAGTGGCTGCGGACGAAGCCGGCGGAATCACGCAACACATCGGGGCATATCGCGTCGAATACAAAGGCCAACCCATTACTTTTCTCGATACTCCTGGTCACGCCGCATTTACCGCAATGCGTGCGCGCGGCGCGTCGGTCACGGACATCGTGGTCCTGGTGGTCGCGGCCGATGATGGGCTGATGCCTCAGACAATCGAAGCAATCAATCACGCCAAGGCAGCGCCCCAGGTCAAAATCATGGTTGCGATCAATAAGATCGATCTGGCTTCGGCCAACATCGATCGGGCGAAGAAACAGCTTCAGGAACGTGATTTAACGCCGGAAGATTGGGGCGGCGAGACGATTACAGTTCCGGTTTCGGCAACGCGAGGGACGAATATCGACCAACTTCTGGAGATGATGGCGTTGCAAGCCGAAGTAATGGAGCTGAAGGCATCGCCTACGGCAAAACCGCGCGGCACGGTCATCGAAGCACAGGTGGAAGCGGGACGCGGACCCACCGCCACCGTCATTGTCCAAATGGGGACGCTACGAGTCGGCGACGCGTTCATTTGTGGCGACTACAGTGGCAAAGTGAAATCGTTGATCGATGATCGCGGTCAACCGGTGAAAGCGGCGGGACCATCGACGCCGGTGAAGGTTCTTGGATTCACCGGATTGCCCAACGCCGGTGACGAACTGCTGGTGATGGATTCCGAGCGCGAAGCCAAGCAGTTGAGCGAAGAACGTCTGGAGGCGAAACGCGCGGGCAAACTGGCGACGCCGCAGCGCGCCACGCTCGAAACTTTGCTCGAAGCGATCGACGGCAGGAAAATCTTGCGGATCGTGCTAAAGACCGACGTCCAAGGCTCGTTAGAAGCGCTCAGTGGCGCGCTCAATCAGATCGAAAGCAGGAAAGTCGATCTCGAGATCATCCATGCCGGCGTCGGACCGATTTCAGAAAATGACATTTTGTTGGCCAGCGCGTCCAATGCAGTG
>DATANL010000357.1:0-7710 GCA_036266295.1 Pyrinomonadaceae bacterium
GGTTGGCGAGGACTGTCTTCTGCTGAGTTGCCAGGACATTAAAAGCATTCGCGTCAGCCCGCGGTTGCGTAAAGGTCAGGTAGATCAGTTGGAACATGGTCTCCAAATCTTTCTTCGACGCCCCGCCGCTCAGTCCTTCCGACACTTCGCCGATGAAGGGACCTGCGGCGGCGAGCTTGCCGGCCATGATCTTACGCAGATCGGTGACGCTGAATTTTCCGATGCCGCCCGCGGTCACTACTTGCGCGGCGCTGTCGGCAGCAACGAAGTCTTTGTCAGACGCCAGCGAAGTTCCGCCGGGACTGGTGGCGCGAAACAGGATTTCGTCCTCCTTGAACGTCGTCGGTTTCAATACGACCTTAACGCCATTGGAAAGTTCCCACTCAGTAATGCCGATGGCCTCCTTCGTCGCGGTCTTGACGACTTTCCCGGCGGTGGGAGCGGAATCAATCAGAGTCGCGTTGGCAACAGTATCAACATACGCCTTCAGATCCTTTGCCGGCGCAGATTTCATGACCGCTGCCAACTTGGTCTGATCAGGGAGCGTTACGCCCGCTTTTTCCGGAGCTTCAACAATCAGCAGGCGATTGCGATCGGGGAACCATTCCTTCGCCAGCTTATTAACATCGGCGAGCGTAATCTCCGGCAGAAATCGCTTATGCAGACTGTATTCGTCGTCAGCGCTCGGCAGAGGCTCGCCCGTCAGAAAGTTCCTTTGGTATTCACCGGCCCGGCTGGCTGACTCGCGGTTCTCTTTTTCGATCGCGTTCCGTTCGTATTGACGCAAAACGTTTTGCTTCTGCCGTTCCAACTCGCCGGCAGTAAATCCAAAACGCGCTACCCGTTCGGCCTCAGTCAATAACGCATCGAGACCGCGCTCAACCCCATCTTCCTTGACCAACGCTCCGAGCAACGCCGTGTCCTTGGATTTGGCGAAGAAATTTCCGCGCCCCGCGTACGCCTGAATGAAAGGCGCGTTCGGCTGCAAAGCCATGTCAGCGAAGCGGGTGGACAACATTCTCGCAAACAGACTATCGATGGTTCGTTGGCGATAATCGCCGACGGTTTTCTCATCGCGCGACGGCAGCACCGTGTCGAGTTCAACATACGTCGTATCCGCTTCCTTGTCGGTCGCGATGGCGTACGCTGTATCTTTGCGATCAGGCACATCGAAGTCGGTGCGCGGCCGCGGTTTGGCCGGCGCCGGAATCGAGCCGAAGTGACTTTCCACCATCTTCTGGACGGCGGCTTTGTCGAAATCACCGACCGCGATCACGGCCATCAAATCAGGCCGGTACCAATCGGTATAAAATTGCTTGAGTCGCTCAGCTTTTCCTTGCTGAATGATTTCGGGTTTACCGATCGGCAGCCGATCAGCGTAACGCGAGTCTTTGAGAATCACCGGAAAAATCTTTTGCAGCATGCGCATGTTGGCTCCCTGGCCCAGACGCCATTCTTCCATCACCACGCCGCGTTCTTTTTGGGTTTCGGTCGGATCGAAGCTAAGGCCATGCGCCCAGTCTTCAAGAATCAAAAATGCCTTCTCCATCGCCTCAGGCTTATCGGTCGGCACGGTCAGCATGTAAACGGTTTCATCAAAGTTGGTGTAGGCGTTGACGTCGGCGCCGAAGCGCATGCCGATCGATTCCATGAACGAGATGATTTCGTTCTTCGGAAAATGCTTCGTGCCGTTGAAGGCCATGTGCTCGACCAGATGGGCCATGCCCTGCTGATCGTCGTCTTCCAGAATCGAACCCGTCTTGACTACCAGCCGCAGCTCCGCGCGCTTCTCAGGCTTCTTGTTGGCGCGAATGTAGTAGGTCATGCCGTTGGCAAATTTGCCGGTGGTAAGTTGCGGATCGGTGGGCATGCTGTCGGTCAGCGCTTGAGCGCGCGCGACTTGCGTCTGCGCGCCGGCAAGACAGAGCGCCAGCAACGCTCCGGTTAGAACGAAATTGCGAAAACGGGTCCGATTGATCATGTTGACTCTCCGAATTAAAAATTGGTGTGCCTGCCCAATCTGTTTTTGAGGAGGCTTGACGGGTAAGGAAGACGAGTGGGTTATAACATCCGCAGGGAAGACGAGGCAAACCCGGTATTCAGGGAAGTTCTTTCCCTGTCCAACCGATTGACAATCAGAGTATTTCCGCGAATTTGCAAGAAGCTGTCGGGCGATCCGTGAGCGAATCAGATCGCGCCTCAATCAAGAAAAGCGTTTACATGAGTCCTGCCCGACACCTATAATGCGATCCGTGGCACCCGATCCGACAGCCACCAGCGGTTAGCCTCTCCGCTTCCTCAATAACCTCGAGACAAACCTGAAGTAATGATCCGCCGCATCTTACTGTTGGCCTTCGCTTGCATTTGGCTTGCTGCCGTCGCTACCGGCATGGGCTGGCTGTGGTCTTACAACCAGGCCGCTGGTGCTCCCGCAACGCCACCGGAACGATGGCCTGACCATGCCGCGGTGTCGCTCGCGACCGACAAATTTACTCTCGTAATTCTGGCCCACCCGCAGTGTCCGTGCACGCAAGCAACCATCGAGGAGCTTTCGAAGTTGATGACGAATTGTAAAGGCCGCATCAATGCGTACGTGCTGTTCGCAATTCCGCAAGGTGTTTCCGATGACTGGTACCACACGGATCTCTGGCGCAGCGCGGCCTTGATCCCCGGCGTCAAGACCCTGGTGGACCATGACGGAACCGAAGCCATTCGTTTTCAGGCGTACACATCAGGACAGGTAGTGCTCTATGACCGCCAGGGCGAATTGAGATTTCGCGGCGGCATCACGCAATCGCGCGGACACGAGGGCGATAACGCCGGTCGATCCGCTATCGAAGCCATTGTGAATACCGGAAACAGCGATACTGACCACACAGCAGTCTTCGGCTGCCCTCTTTTCAACCCCGAATCTGAATGTCGAGTGCCCAATCATGGAAATAACAGTAAGCAAGAATAATCTTCCGCCGGCCACGCTGGCCCGGGCGGCCACACTCTTCTCTGAGCACCAGCAGACAATCTATCGGAATACAGATCATTTGTTTGCTGTCCTGATGATGGTGCAATGGGTTGCCGGCATTGTCGCCGCTTTGTGGATTTCGCCGCGAACCTGGATTGGTACGGTGAGTCATACTCATCAGCATGTCTGGGCTGCGATCTTCTTAGGCGGGGCCATTACGATCTTTCCTGTCGTCCTCGCCATCAGAAAGCCTGGAGATCCGCTGACTCGATATTCGATCGCCAGCGGCCAGATTCTCATGTCGGCTTTGCTGATTTACCTCACCGGCGGCCGGATTGAAACACACTTTCACGTATTCGGCTCGCTGGCCTTTCTGGCTTTTTACCGAGATTGGCGAGTCCTCGTTCCCGCGACGGTGATCGTGGCCGCTGACCACCTCTTGCGCGGGGCCTTCTGGCCCGAGTCGGTTTACGGCGTGCTGGCTGCCAGCCAGTGGCGTTGGTTGGAACATGCAGGCTGGGTGCTGTTCGAAGATGCCGTGTTGCTGGTCGCCATCAAGCGCAACGTCAGCGAAATGTGGGACAAGGCCATCAGCACTGCGGAACTGAACGACAACGAAGAACGGTATCGCGCCGTCGTCGAACAGACGTCCGAGGGTTTGGTGCTCGCTGACATCGAGAATCTGCGGGTGATGGAATGCAACGAAGCGTTCGCGCGCATGCTGGGATATTCGGTCGCGGAAGTCCTCGAATTGACGGTATTTGATTTCGTAGCCGACACGCCCGAATCGATCAGGGCCCGCTCGATGGCTTTGCGCAAAGGCGAACTGACGCGCACGGCCGAACGTAATTTCCTGCGCAAGGACGGCACCATCCTCGAAGCCGAAATTCACATAACGGTCATTTCATATGGAGGCAACGACGTCTTCTGCACCGTCGTGCGCGATATCAGCGAACGAAAGCGGGCCGAGAAAGAGATCCAACGAGTCAACAGCGAGCTCGAGGCGAAGGTGAAGGAGCGCACCGCCGAAGTAGAACAACAGCGTCTCTTCCTGCGGCAGGTGATCGATCTCAATCCGAGTTTTATCTTCGCAAAGGATCGCGAAGGGAAGTTCACGTTGGTCAATCAAGCGCTGGCGGAAGCCTGCGGAACGTCCGTCGAAAACATTCTGGGCAAGACGAATGCCGACTTTAATCTGAATGAAGGCGAAGTGACTCAGTATCGTCGAGACGATTTGCAAGTCATCGAAGAACGGCAGGAGAAGTTCATTCCCGAAGAGAAGATTACCGACTCGTCGGGCGCCGTGCGTTGGCTGCAGACAATCAAGCGGCCGATCGTTTCCGCGGACGGCACCGTGAATCAAATGTTGGGAGTGGCCACGGACATCACCGCCCGCAAGAAAGCGGAAGATGCTCTGCACGACAGCGAAGAAATGCTGCGGCAGGCGCAAAAGATGGAGAGCCTCGGCACGTTGGCCGGCGGAATCGCTCACGATTTCAACAATCTGATGACCGCCGTTACCGGATACAGCGAACTCGTTCTCCGGCGCATGCCGGCCCAGGAACCGCTGCGAGCGAAGATCGAAGAGATTAAAAGCGCCGGCGAACGCGCGGCCGGCTTGACCCGGCAGCTACTCGCTTTTAGCCGTAAGCAAATCCTGAAATCGATCGTGCTTGATCTCAATACCGTCATCACCGGCATGGGCAAGATGTTGCCGCGACTTATCGGTGAAGATGTCGAGCTGCGTTTCGATTTGGCGGGGGCGCTCGGCAAGGTGAAAGCCGATCCGGGCCAGATGGAACAAGTGTTGATGAACCTGGTCGTCAACGCGCGCGACGCGATGCCCTCCGGCGGTTGCGTGACGGTGAAAACCGAGAATGTAGAATTCAGCGGCACCTCTCGCAAACGTGGAGTCGTTGATAGCGGCCGCTACGTGGTGCTGTCGGTGACCGACAACGGTGTCGGCATGGACGCCGAGACGCAGTCACACATTTTCGATCCCTTCTTCACGACCAAAGAGGTTGGGAAGGGAACCGGGTTGGGCCTTTCGACGGTTTACGGAATCGTCAAACAAAGCGGCGGCACGAGTTGGGTTTACAGTGAGCCCGGCAAGGGCACGACGGTCAAGATTTACCTGCCGCGAACGGATGCGCCGGCATTGAACGAAGCTGAGGTGGCGGTTGTGGCGAAGACTCGTGGCCATGAAACCATCCTGCTGGTTGAAGATGAGCCGATGGTGCGCGAGTTGGCGCATGAGTTTCTCGAAGAATATGGCTATCGCGTGCTGACCGCTGCGAATGGACGCGAGGGGCTGAAGGTCTGCGAGGATTTTCAGGAGCCAATCGATCTCATCATCACTGACGTCATTATGCCGCAAATGAGCGGGAGGGAATTGGCTGAGCGCGCGCGCACCTTGCGGCCGGAAACTCGGGTGCTCTACATGTCGGGCTTTACCGACGATGCCGTGGTCCGGCACGGTGTGATTGCAGACGACTTGTGTTTTATCCAGAAGCCCTTTTCCCCCGATTCGCTCGCCGCCAAGGCGCGAGAGATTCTCGATGGCGCGCACGGCAATGGCCTGAAGGAAATTCATATTCCGGCCAACGACCGCGGCGACGAACTACGGCTGCCATCCTCTTGATTAACTGACGATCAAGCGGGGCACTAGCCCGACCGTAAGGGAGGGCTCCTTCGCCCGTCATTTGCGAGCCCTCCCTTACTGTCGGGCTAATGCTCCGGGCGCGAGCAACTCACAAATCAGACACAACGCCTACCTCGAGGGTTGACGAATTCGCCGGCCGCATTAAGATTACGGCCGATGACTTCGATAGAGGCGGCCCAGTATGAACGCGACGGTTTTGTGGTCTTGCCAGACTTCGTGAGCGACGGCGCGTGCGATGCTTTACGAGCGCGCGCTGAAGAATTGGTGCGCGATTTCGATCCCGCCGGCCTCATTTCGATTTTCTCGACGCGCGAGCAGACGAGAACCAGCGACGATTATTTTCTCGAGTCCGGCGATAAGATTCGGTTCTTCTTTGAAGAGAATGCCTTCAATCCCGATGGTTCGCTGAAACAAACAAAGGCACAGTCGATCAATAAGATTGGCCACGCCCTGCACGATCTCGATCCCGTATTTGATTCGTTCTCGCGGACGCCGCGTATCAAACAACTAATCTCCGATCTCGGACTCGCCAATCCCTTGCTGCTGCAATCGATGTATATCTTCAAGCAGCCGCGCATCGGCGGCGAAGTCACTTGTCATCAGGACGCGACCTTCCTTTACACCGAGCCGCTGCGCGTAGTTGGTCTTTGGTTTGCGCTGGAAGACGCGACTGTCGATAACGGGTGCCTCTGGGCAATTCCCGGAGGTCACCAGCTGGGATTGAAGTCGCGTTTTCTTCGTGCTCCGGAAGGCGGCACGCGCTTCGAAGTCATCGACGGTTCGCCCTGGCCCGATGATAATTTGCAGCCGCTCGAGGTGAAGAAGGGTTCCCTGATCGTGCTGAACGCGCTGCTGCCACATCTCAGCCGCGAAAATCGATCGGCGAAGTCGCGACACGCATACACGCTGCACGTCATCGATGCGTCGGCGCATTATCCGAAAGAGAACTGGTTGCAACGGGCAGGCGAGATGCCGGCGCGCGGCTTCTGAGATCAACTGATGTTGATTCCAATCATCGCCACCATAATTCGAGTGACGTGGGTCGCCGTCGAGTATCCATATCTGCTTCGCTTTCGAGTCAAACCAACTCAAGACTGGGACAAGCATTCGCGGAAGGTCTGGGACGTCGCCCACGCGATCGAAGTGCTGGGCATGGTTTTAGGTTTTCTGGGGATTGGCCGCATGCAGTTCGCGCCGAATCTCGTCGGCTCAATCGGCCTTGTGCTGCTCCTGGCCGGCGTCGCGATCCGTTGGGTGGCGATATTTACGCTGGGCAAATACTTCACCGGAACCGTCCTCATCAAAACGGATCATCAACTCGTGCGCGCGGGAATCTACAAACATCTGCGGCACCCCTCGTACAGCGGATTATTGCTGGGCCATCTTGGAATTGGTTTGGCATTCGCCAATTGGTACAGCCTGATAATGAGTTCGCTGCCGTATCTGCTGGCGGCCTTCTATCGCATGCGGGTTGAGGAACGAGCGCTGACAAGCGCATTCGGCGCCGAATACACGACCTACTGCAAAACCTCGAGGCGTTTAATTCCGGGTGTCTATTGAGCCGCACCTGGTTGTCTGATCGATCTTAACCCGTCCCGATTCAATCACTCGTTGTAGGGATCATAGTCATCATCCGGGTAGAAGGTTCCGGCAAAGAGGGCGTGCTGTTTACCAACTGAGCAGCGCTGCACGTGATCGTCATCGATGAAACTGTGATGTACGTTGGGCGTTCCCCAGTCACCACCCCAGATCATCGCGTTCGCGTGGGCCATCTCTCCGAGAATCGCAAAACTCCCGTCCCACGAAGGTTGTCCGTGAACTTTCTTGACTATGTCGCAGGCCAGCCCGTAGTGATGGACCCCCACGTCCTTAAGTTTGGTCTTCTTTTTCAGGAATAGCTCGGTCTGCCGTGCCTGGCTGCGAAAGGTTTCGAACACCATTAACTCGACACCCTGAGCTTTCGCGTCGTCAATGATCTTCTGCACTAGTTCGCGAGTCTTTGGTTCAAGCAAATCCAAATCGCTGACGCGTTGGGTGCTGTGGAACTTGGGCGAATGCTTAATCACATCTTCGTAAAAGTTTGCCATTT
>DATANL010000358.1:0-3075 GCA_036266295.1 Pyrinomonadaceae bacterium
CGCATGCTTGCCTTCGATAAGCCGGCAGGGACGCTCCTACAATTTCGCTATGCGACGATTCCAGATCCGGGCTACACAATTATTAATCTGATAAGCTCGCGGGCCGAGACAGGAACACATCCGCTCGCGTCTCTCCTACAAGCGTCGAACATCAAATATTTGGAAAGCTGCGCTAAAGAGGCTCCTTACCGGCGCGGTTTGCTCACGCTGTGGGTAAGAGTTCCGCCAAGACACCGCGTTAACTCGACCTTCAGCGCCATCACCGACTTCAACGCCGCGCTGCGAAATGAGATCAAGGCTAGCGGCTTTGGCGCAGCACTGCGGAAGCTCCCGGCAATCTACTCGTCTACGGCGGACGATGGCGTGGTGCGCCGCACAATTGAAGACGAGAAGCGGAACTTTGCCCATGCGCAGCGCGTGTGGCGTCAGCTTGAGAATTCCTCACCGCTCGTCATTCGCCGGTTCACGCGGCAGGAGATTTGGGAGGCGGTCTACTTCGGCAATTGCCAGAACGCCGGTACTTCGCCAACGTTGCCGCAGCACCTCGGTCGCGATCTGCGCGATTATCTCTGCCGCGAAACCATTGAAGGCGACCTGAACTACCTCATGCACGGCCAGTATCCGGCGGCCATCGTTTCCATGTTCACGCCGCCGAATGAGTTCGTCACCGCCGATGCGCTTCGGGGTCTAATTGGAAGACGTGATTTCAATACACGCCATACGATTGTCACTGAGTACCTCTTTCCCGAACAACGCAAAGAGACGAAGCGTCTCGATCGGCGGATCAAACAAGTGAAGCGCACCTTCACCCGCCGCGACAATCCCGAAGGTGCCGCTGCGCTGAGAAGTTTACGCGCGGTGCGTGATGAAGTTGCCGGCGCACGCGAATCGCTGCTGCCCACCAGATTCTATGTGGTGCTTTACGGAGATCGCGCCCGAAACCTAGTTGAGTTGCGTCGATCGCTGGAGCAACTTGACGAACAGTGCGAGCGAGTCGTCGCGGCCATGCGACAAATTCCGGGAGCCAACGCCGAACGTGAGGAGCCGGAAGCATTACGTGCGCTCTATCCGTCGGCCATCGTCGGAGAACTCAGTCCGAACCTCAACGGACGAGAATTAACTGAGGTATCGAACTCAGTCGTTGCGCTGACGCCAACGGAAGACGCATGGCCCGGCACGGCGAGGCCACACACACTTCTTTCAACTGTAACAGGGCGCTTGATTGGCATCGACCTTTTCGATCGCAATCAGATTCCTTCGCCATTGATTCAAATCATCGCTGCTCCGCGTGGTGGCAAGTCGATCCTGATGGCGCAGTTCGCCTGTGACATTCTCGCCAGTCTGCGCGAAGCAAGCGTCAATGCGATCGATATCGGCGAAACCCTGCTTCCCTTAGTGACGGTCCTCGGCGGGCGCTACATAAGGCCACGTCCGGATGAAATCCGCGCTATCAATATCTGGTCATACGAAGATCTGAAAGATGGCGAGATGCCGGACGATATTCAGAAAGCGCTGGTAGTTGGCGATCTGAAGATGTTGGCCCGCGTCACCGATGAGGACAAGACCGCCGAAGACATCATCAGCGCCGTCGTCTCGCAAGTATATGAGAACATCGTGTCACAAAATGGTCCGGGCCGTCCGCTGTTTGAACCGACGCTCTCGCATTTCGTGGCGCAGCTCAAGACCTTCCCTTTTGATTCGGAAATGGTGCGCGAGCGGCGCGAGACGCTGGTCCTCGGCTTAAGTAATTACCTTGGTCACCCGTGGCTCGACGCGCCTACTCATCCTGACTACGAAAATCGATCTGCTTTTGATGTGTTTGAGCTGGGCTCGCTTCGTGATTTTCCGCACGACATCAAACTCTCGCTCGCCTATCGGATTGCCGCCCACGTCGCTCGCAGTATTGGGCGTAAAGGACCAGACGGAACGAGGGCACCCACGGCTAATCTGTTCGATGAGATGTGGGAGATCAAAGAAGAGTACCCATTCGTCTTTAAGGTGCTACAACACGCCGGGCGCAAGGGACCAAAGGAAAATTCAATCACGATTCTCGCCACTCACGCCTTCGAAGATATTGAAGACGTAGCCTCGCTGTCGAAAACCGGAAACGTTCTGTTTGTCGGCAAACAACTTGGTGATTATTCGAAAATTGTGGCGCACGCCAAGCTTTCACCGAACGGCGCGGAAGCCATTGGCCATATCAAGTCTGCTCCGGGTCGTTTCTCGCAATTCCTGATGGTGATCGGTAGCGGTCCCGATCAAGTGGTCGAGATGGTACAGCATGAACTGAGTCCATTAATGCTTTGGACGCTGACTACGAATGCCGACGAAAGAAACGCGCGCAATCGTGTGCTTGCGTATTTCCCGGATTGGACGGACATGGAGGTGCATGCCTGGCTCGCTGAACATTATCCCCGAGGATTGACCGCAGTAGGTCTAAGAGAGATTGACGAAACGATGCTGCAAGTCGCGGCCTGAGAAAGAAGAGGTGCGATCATGAAAACAATCATCAAGCATGTATTACTGGGAATGCTCATCGGCATTCTACTCACCCCATCAACGGTTCAGGCGCAGTTTACCGTCTTCGACCCGGCGCAGTACTCGTTACAGATCGAACGACAGATTGAAGAAGCGAATCGCTGGCTGGAACGCGTGCGTCAATATTCGGAAGAAATCAACAAACTGGCCGAACAACTCAGCACAATGAAAGGAGTGTTGGGTCAGGCGGAGAAGTTGGTGCTGCATAACGACAACCTCACGCGCACCATGGCCCAGATCGGCAAGACCGTCCGGGATGTATTCAATCTTAAACGTGCGATCGAGACGATGGTTATCTCTCGCCTCAACATGATCAAGTCCATGAAGACCCGCCTGATGAGCGGTATCTTCGATCCAGAAGCCGACCTCCGTGACTTCGAAGACTATCTCCGTAATTCAATCGGACGTCAGGAAGGGGACAAGATAGCAACGATGAATCGCATCGCCATGTTCGATGCGACGCTGGCACGACTCTATCACGATTTGCAGACCGCCCAGGCGAAACAAGCGGGTGCCGCAGAACAAATGAAACAGGCG
>DATANL010000359.1:0-8278 GCA_036266295.1 Pyrinomonadaceae bacterium
CGTCAGTAAGTTCTATGACAAGAAGCCGGTCCTCAAGGATATTTATCTCTCTTATTTTTACGGCGCGAAAATTGGCGTCCTCGGGCTCAACGGGTCGGGCAAATCTTCGCTGCTGCGGATTCTTGCGGGTGTCGACAAAGACTTCAACGGCGAGACGGTCATCTCGCCCGGCTTTACCGTCGGCTATCTCGAACAGGAGCCGCTGCTGGATGACGATCGCACCGTCCGCGAGGTCGTCGAAGAAGCGGTCAAGGAAACTGTCGGTCTGCTCAAAGAATTCGAAGAGATAAACGCGAAGTTCGGCGAAGAGATGTCCGATGATGAGATGAACGCGCTGCTCGAACGGCAGGGCACAGTGCAGGAGAAGCTCGATCATCTCGATGCCTGGGATTTGGATTCGCGTCTCGAGATGGCCATGGACGCGCTGCGGTGTCCGCCGCCCGAGACCCCGGTGAAAATTCTGTCTGGCGGTGAGCGGCGGCGTGTCGCCCTTTGCCGACTGTTGTTGCAGAAACCTGACATCCTGCTGCTCGACGAACCGACGAATCACCTCGACGCGGAATCGGTGGCCTGGCTGGAACATCATTTGCAAAATTATCCGGGGACGATCATCGCCGTGACGCACGATCGGTATTTTCTCGACAACGTCGCGGGCTGGATTCTCGAGCTTGATCGTGGTGAGGGCATTCCGTGGAAAGGGAATTATTCAAGCTGGCTCGAGCAGAAGCAGGAGCGTCTGCGGCGCGAAGAAAAGTCTGAAAGCGAACGGCAGAAGACGCTGCAGCGTGAGTTGGAATGGATTCGCATGTCGCCGAAAGCTCGCCGCGCGAAAGGCAAAGCGCGCATCAACGCTTACGAGACGTTGCTGGACAAGCAATCAGAGAAGCGCCGCGAGGATTTGGAGATTCCGATTCCACCCGGCCCGCGTCTCGGCGATGTCGTGATCGAAGCCGAGAACGTGACCAAGTCGTATGGCGATCAGCTGCTCGTCGAGAATATGACTTTCGCTCTCCCGCCGGGCGGCATCGTGGGTGTCATCGGTCCAAACGGAGCGGGAAAGACGACGCTCTTTCGCATGATCACGAAACAGGAAGCACCGGATAGCGGCGCCATCAAGACGGGTGAAACGGTGCAGTTGGCATATGTCGATCAGAGCCGCACGCTCGACGCGGACAAGTCGATCTGGGAAGAGATTTCCGGCGGCGAGGACAGTTTGAAAATAGGAAATCGTGAAGTTAACTCGCGGGCCTATGTTGGCCGCTTCAACTTTTCCGGCTCAGATCAGCAGAAGAAGGTCTCGATGCTCTCAGGCGGCGAACGCAATCGCGTGCATCTGGCGAAGATGCTGAAAGAAGGCGCCAACGTCTTGCTGCTCGATGAGCCGACCAACGATCTCGATGTAAATACGCTGCGGGCGTTGGAAGAAGCGCTGGAGAATTTTGCCGGTTGCGCGGTGGTGATTTCGCACGACCGTTGGTTTCTCGATCGCATCGCGACGCACATGCTGGCGTTCGAAGGTGACAGCAAGGTCGTCTGGTTCGAAGGCAATTATTCAGACTATGAAGAGGATCGTAAGGCGCGGCTCGGCGCGGCTGCCGAAGTGCCGCATCGAATCAAGTATCGCCAGTTGACGCGATCATGACTGGAGCGCAACCGTCTCGGTTGCTTCGCCAGGGCAAGCGAGACGCTTGCGCTCCAGTCAGGCTAACTTTCGAGATGCTGGTAGGAATGCTGCCACGAAAAATAATCCACCTGAATGCAGACTGACTACCGGATCTGGCAAATCATCACTGCTTCATCAGTCGGTACCATGATCGAGTGGTACGACTTTTACATCTTCGGCAGCCTGGCAACTGTCATCTCGCCGCTCTTTTATCCTCAGGGTAACAACACGATCGCACTGATCGCCTATCTCTCGACGTTTGCCGTGGGCTTTGTCGTGAGGCCGTTCGGCGCGCTTTTCTTTGGACGCATCGGCGATCTGGTGGGCCGCAAGTATGCCTTCCTGGTGACGCTGCTGATCATGGGCGGCGCGACGGCGCTCATCGGGTTTCTTCCGACTTACGCCACCATTGGCATGGCAGCTCCGATATTTCTTCTCGTGATCAGAATACTTCAGGGGCTGGCGCTGGGTGGCGAGTACGGCGGCGCGGCCGTCTATGTGGCCGAGCATGTGCCTGATGAACGAAGGGGCTTTTACACGAGCTTTATCCAGATCACTGCGACGCTCGGTTTGTTCGTTTCGCTGGTCGTCATCCTGGTGGTGCAAAACACGATGAGCCGCGAAGCGTTTGCTTCGTGGGGTTGGCGCGTCCCGTTCATTGTCTCGATTCTGCTCGTCGCAGTTTCGCTGTACATCCGCATGCGGATGAAAGAGTCGCCCATCTTTCAGCATCTGAAGAGCACCGGAATGACTTCGGCCCAGCCACTGAAGGACGCCTTCACGCGTTGGGACAATATCAAGCGCATCTTGATTTCGCTGTTCGGCGCGACTGCAGGTCAGGGCGTCGTTTGGTACACCGGACAGTTTTACGCGCTCTTTTATTTGCAGACGATTCTGAAGGTGAACACCACCTCGGCAAACTACATCGTGGCCACCGCCTTGCTGCTGGGAATGCCGTTCTTTGTTTTGTTCGGCGCGCTTTCAGATCGTTTTGGCCGAAAGAAGATCATGATGGCCGGTTGCATCCTGGCGGCCTTGTCCTATTGGCCGCTCTATCGAGCGATGCAGAGTGTCACCGGCTCGAATGTCGTCACGGCGATTTCGCAGAAGAACCCGATCACCGGAGCCATCAGCCTGACGCCACAGAGTTCAGTAAACGGAGTACTGCAGCCGGCGAAAGAAGTGCTCACCTTCGTCGGCGTGCCGCAACTGGCCGGCAATAGCACGGCCTGGAAGTTGGTGCTGTTGGTCTTCATTCAGGTGATCTTTGTGACGATGGTTTACGGACCAATCGCGGCCTACCTGGTTGAGGCCTTCCCGGCAAAGATTCGTTACACTTCACTGTCTCTCCCTTATCACATCGGCAACGGGATCTTCGGTGGGCTGTTGCCGCTCATCGGCCTGTCCATCGTGGCCCAAACCGGAAACATCTATGCGGGTTTGTATTATCCAATCGGCGTCGCGGCGCTGACTTTCGTCGTGGGCTCGTTCCTGTTGCCCGAAACGAAACATGTGCTGATTTGGAAGGAAGTAAACAAATAACGAGTTCGCTGCTTTCCGGTTTCCAGGATCAAGTGATTGACATATGAAATTCGCGGGTTCCTTTAGAAAGTTTTATCCCCATACGCTACTTCTAAGTGCGGTTTGCGCGATTGCATTTCTCCTGACCGCATCGTCTTCAGCGGCCGCTCAGGGGACCATCAAAGGCAAGGTCGTCGCCGACATACCGGACCAGCGCAAGGCGCTTTCGGGCGTCGTCGTGTCCCTGACCGGCGAGCGGCTGTCCGGCAAAAAGCTGCAATCCGTGAGCGACGACGAGGGCCGGTACGGCTTTCCGAATTTGATTGCCGGCGAATATCAGGTGTCGGTCGAGCTGTCAGGGTTCAAGAAATACGATTTGAAGATCAGCGTCCAGATCGATGCGATGATCGAGCAGGACCTCATGCTGCGGCCCGAGACGGTGAGCGCGACAGTAACAGTCAGGCAGGATCCGACGGACGCGGCGAAAACAGATACGACCGCACCGAGCGTCATCACTGGCGCCGCGTTGCAGGATGCGCCGTTAATCGATCAGAAGTTCCAGGACGCTCTGCCCCTGCTGCCCGGAGTCGTGCGCGGTCCCGACGGCACGCTGAACATCAAAGGCACGCGGCCGGGTCAAAGCGGCATCCTTGTCTCGAGTCTCAACGTGACTGATCCGGTGACCGGCAATCCCGCGATCGAGCTGCCGCTGGAAGCAGTCGAGACTATCAACGTCTATTCCAATCCCTATTCAGCCGAGTACGGTAAATTTACCGGCGCCGTCACGGCGATTGAAACTCGTTCCGGCACAAACAAACTTCGCTATCTCTTCACCGGCACGCTGCCGCGTCCACGTCTGCGCGACGGGCACATCTACGGAATCGGCGCAGCCACGCCGCGCATTGCGGTCGGTGGCGCAATTAAGAAGGACAAGCTTTTCTTCTTTCAGAGTTTGGAATACCGCTTTGTGCGCACGAACGTTCCGAGTCTCGATGATTTGAATGTGCCGAGCGATATCAAACGTGAAAGCTTCGATTCGTTTTCGCGCCTTGATTACGTGATTAATCCGGCGAACCGACTCACCGTCAGCTTCTCGCTGTTTCCGCAGAAGATTGATTATTTCAATCTCAACACTTTCAACCCGATCGAGACGACCGCGAATTTTCATGAGCGCGGATGGTTCGTCGCGCTAAACGAGCAAGCCGCGTTCAAATCAGGCGCGCTGCTGCAGTCGAGCTTGAGCGCGAAAAAATATGACGGCGATATTTTCGGCAACAGCGCGAGCCCTTATCGCATCGCGCCGGGCCGCAACTTTGGCGGCTGGTACGATCGCCAACATCGGGACAGTCGTCGCTACGAACTGCTGGAGATTTACAGCTTCGCGCCGCAGAAGTGGCACGGCACGCATTCATTGAAGACGGGCTTCAACTACAGCCACACATCGTTTGAGGGCACGGATATCAGCCGGCCCGTGACGATACTGAGGGCGAACGGAACGCGTTATCAGCTCATTGATTTTGCCGGCGGCGGTGTGCTGGCCCAAAAACAGAACGAATACTCCGCGTTCATTCAGGACAAATGGGAGGTGAATGGCCGCGTTACGTTTGATGCAGGCCTGCGTTTTGATCGCGATGAAATCGGCCGGCAAAACAAGTTTGCTCCGCGCCTGGGGTTCGTATTCCTCCCGACCCAATCCGGCCGCACGGTCGTGCGCGGAGGCGTGGGACTTTTCTTTGACAAGATCCCTTTGAACATTGGTTCATTCACACAGTACCCGAGTCAGCGCGTCACCACCTTCGCGGCCAACGGCGTGACCGTCATCGGTGGGCCAACCCTGTTCCGCAACACGGCGCCGACTGAATTTCAAAATCCGTACAGCGTCGCCGGCAACATCCAGGTCGATCATCAATTCACTGAACGACTGTTGCTTCGTCTCGGTTATGAAGAAAGGCACACGCGGCGCGACTTCATCGTCGAGCCTTTGGCCCCGGCCAATCAACTTCTCTTGCAGAACGCCGGACGTTCGCTCTATCGAGAATTCCAGGTCGTGACGCGGTTTCGTTTTCAGGAAGGCCGGAACATCTTTCTGTCGTACGTGCGTTCGCAGGCGCGCGGCGATTTGAACGACTACAACACGTATTTTGGAAATCTGCGCAACGCAGTGATCCGGCCCAACGAGTACGGCCGCCAGAACTTCGACGTGCCCAACCGCCTGCTGTTCTGGGGCGACTTTGCGTTGCCTCATCAAATTGTAATTAGCCCGGTCGTTGAATATCGGAACGGCTTTCCTTATTCAGCTGTGAATGAGCAGCAGGATTTCGTGAGCGCGCGCAACGCGGCGGGCCGCTACCCGCATTTGTTGACGCTCGATGTCCTGGTGATGAAGGGAGTGGCGATTCCCTTCAAAGGAAAGAAGTATCACGGCCGCGTAGGCATCACCTTCTTCAACGTCACCAACCACTTCAATCCGCGCGACGTGCAGAACAACATCACGAGCCCGCAGTTCGGCGGTTTCTACAATAGTCCGGGCATCAGCGCGCGTTTGAAGTTTGAATTCGTGAAGTATTAATTGTACGGGCAGCCCTCGTGGCTGCCCTATGTGGGATTATCTGCGCGGGCAGGGACGAGCCCTGCCCCTACAAATTATTTCTTGAATGTCTGTTTCAACCAATCTGAGATCGTGGCGAGGACATTCGGCACCACTGGTCCCGTGAAGCCCGGCTCGACATTTTCATTCTCAACACGCTTCAGGTTGTGACTCGCCGTCAGCACGACCACTGCCTTGTACGTTCCGCGTTTGCGGTCCTTCAGCGTCGATTGCAGCAGCGGAAAATCTTTCGTCGGCGAAATTTGAATGTCTTTTTCGCCTTGAATGACGAGCACCGGCCCGCTGTAAGCGGAAAGCAAGCTGACCGGATCGAGCGCTAACTCAACTTGCAATAGCTTCAAGGCCGACGGGTTGAAGAGTCCCGCCAACCCCGTCGGTGGATTCGCCGGCGCGGTCCCCGTCTTAATTACCTGATCGATCGCCCCCGGTAAATAATCTTCATAAGGCTTCGCCGCCGCGCCGGTCACATTGGCGCGCTTCAAGCTGGCATACACCTGGTCGGTAACGAGCGGGCCGTACGGGCGTCCCGCTCCGCTCAGCAGGATCAATGCTGCCGGAGCGTTCGCTTTGCCTTCGAGGTCATGCGCGAGCTGCATCGCGAACAGGGCCCCCTCGCTGTGACCCGCAACGACAGTTTGTTTTGGATTGATCTCAGCTTGAGATCTCAGGAAATCGAGACCTGCGCGCGCATCTCCCAGAAAAGCGTCATATGAAAAGAAACTGTTCATGGCCGCCATATCTTTGGGCCAGGTGCTCACATAAACGGCAGCCGCGCGCTTATCAAAACGCAAACTCGCAAAACCGTCGGCGGCCAGTCGCTCGGCAATCTGTTTCAATACGTCTGTGATCAGCTGTGGTGGTTGATTTCCATTTCGATCGCTTGGGCCAGAGCCGGGAAGCAGAAGGACGCCCGGGACTTTACCTTTCGTCGCCGAAGGCAGAACCAATGTCCCTCGCAGTTGAAACCCGCCGGCGCCGTTGAAGGTGACTTCGCGTTCCGTGAATTGGTTGGTTGTCTGAGCGTCAACCTTCGCTACCACAACAGCCGACGCAACAAGGAAGAAGAAAAGGGTGCTCAGTTTAATGGGTCTGCACATGCGCCAAGAATACCATTGAATGCGCATTGGATAACGGCGAGTAGTTTGACTGAGATTTTGACGTGAAAACAGCGATTGGCCCGCGCCGGCCCCGACTCTCGTCAACTGATCTCTGCCCGCTGCTTCGTCGAGTGCATTCCTTTCAATCTCTTCATACAATCCCTGTCATGACCCGTGCATCGACTTATCACGCTGCGCAATCCGTGGCGGCAATTGTGGGAACGCACTTTGCCGAGCACCTGGCCGACGCGCGCGCGCGTGGTGAGACCGGCCTCGCCGAGATACCTTCGGCGCGCGCCATCGAGATGATGATCGATGCCAGCTTCTGGGCCAGCTTCCGGCCCGAGGAAGGCCGCTTCCCGAAAATCTCGCTCGCCTTCGTGCCTCCCGAACAAGCGCGCCAACCGCTGACCTTTGAACAGCGTCTGCCGCTGACGACCGCAAGTTTGATTAAGCTAGCGCCCGCGGTTGAACGGCCCGGAATTCATCTTGGTGTCTGGCGTGAGCGCGATAGCAGCGGCGCCGAAGAACTCTACATCTGGGGAGCGACGCGAAAGGTGCCTAGCCTCGGTTTTGTGCTCGAAGACATCGAGCCCGGTCTGCTCGTGATCAAGCATCGCCGCGCGGCCGGCTTCGGCAAGTTCGCCAACGTCGCCGTGCTCAAAGGCGAACAAGTGAAGATCATTGATGAGCGGGGCCAGAGCCTGCCCGACTGCCCGGATCTGCTGAAGTCACTGCACGCCTTCACCGCGCGCGAACAATACCTGCCCGAGGTCAATGCGTTGGTGCAACTGGCGGCCTCGATGCGCGCACACGGACAAGGCGGCTCGCTCCTGGTCGTGCCGGATGGATCTGAGCAGTGGCGCGAATCGATCGTGCATCCGATTCTCTATTCTGTTGTGCCTCCGTTTGCGCGACTTGCGAACCTAATCATCCAGGGCGCCGCGCGTGTGGGCGAGAACGAATGGGAAGCCGCTTTGCGCACGGTGGTTGATTCAGTAGCCGGCCTGACCGCGGTCGACGGCGCCACGATAATCAGCAGCACGTACGAAGTGCTGGCGTTCGGCGCGAAAATCAAACGCGCAGCCGGTCACGAATCAGTCGAGCAGATGATGCTCACGGAACCCGTCATCGGCAATGAAGCCGAGGTGGCCCACCCGGTACTACACGGCGGCACGCGTCATCTCTCCGCCGCGCAGTTCGTCCACGATCAAAGAGACTGCCTCGGCCTGGTCGCTTCGCAAGACGGCCGCTTCACCGTCTTCGCCTGGTCACCCTGTGAACAGATGGTCCATGCGCATCGAGTCGATGTATTGTTGATGTAGGGGAAGAGAGCTTAGAGCTTAGAGGTTAGATTAGAGATGAGAGCTTAGAGGTTAGAGCTTAGAG
>DATANL010000360.1:0-3676 GCA_036266295.1 Pyrinomonadaceae bacterium
TTGGGCGCGACTACCTCTTCTCGATTCGAATCGCTGGTTGGTTCCGCTTCGGCTACCTGGTACTTATCGACCGGGTTGCTTTCTTCCGGTGGTGGTGGCGGCGGCGGCGATGCGACAAAATCGCGCATGTGGACGAAGTCGTGCCCGTCATGCTGCGTGCCCGGTGGGCCGCCGACGGCGCCGGCGAGCGGCGCCAGGTCCGTGCCGAGCAACGGTGCTGGACCAGTTCCGAAAACGATTAGGCGCACGCGCCCGCTGAAGTCCCGATCCAGTTCGAGGTTGACGGTCCTGGTTTCGGTCCCCCCGTATGAAGCTGTGACGACGTTGGTTCCTTGCCACCCGTTGGTCGTATCAAACCAGCTGACTGAGAAGGCCACCGGTTTGACGCTGGCGTCGGCCAGGTCTTTGTCGACCTCAAATTCGATCGCTCGAGATGTCAGAAGCTTGACCGAGGCTGGATCGACGCGCGGGCCGGTGTCAGGAGCAGCGGCGGTCCCGAGAAATTGCCCGCAAAGCAAATCCTGAATCGTCGTCGTCGCCACGTGTGACGGACGCACCGAGGTGTCAACGGCGCCGCCGCTTAAAGGACCACCTGAATTCGTCGTGAGCCTGAGATCAGTTATGTTGGCCAGCACCACGAATTCGTCGTCGCGGCCGGGGAAGAGTAACGTGCGCGCGCCGTCCTCACTGGTGGCTGGTTGCAAATCGATCTCATCCAGCGCTGCAAAGCGATGAAATGCTTGCAACCATTCGGCGGATTGATCGGCGGCGGGCAATGCTCGGATCCTGGCCACCTCGTCGAGCACTATCTGATCGGCCTCGGTGTTATCGGTCGAGCCATTTTTTTTCTTTGGTTTATCCACCCCGAACATCAGGCGCAAACGGTGATAAGGATAGACGGGCAAGGGCGCGAGGCCAGGCAGCAGAAGAATCTCAATGGTCTCAAAGACGCGCGAGTACGCGGTGCCGGTGCTGGCGTTATCGCATGGCTCGAGCAAGGCCGGGACTTGCCGGGTCAGACAGGCCTTGAAGCGAATAACCACGTGCAAGTCAAACCGCTCGCGCTGGAGATCAAAACCCGCGTCCTTCTCGTGCTTGTCGAACCAATCGCCGACATTGATGCAGGCATCTGCTTCGAGATGCAATTCGTGACCGGCCGCATCCAGCGCCAGGCCGGGGGTGGCGCGAATCTCACCATGCTCTGTGTCGACTTTGACGCCGAACCCCCAAACCACGCCGGCGCGATGGAGCCACGCGTTATGAATCCGCATCTTGGCGCGGTGATAAGCCTGCTCGGTTTCAAAATCGTCCACGCCTAGCAGCATGCCAAAGTGGTAACGCAAGGCATTGAAAGGGCTGAGAGGCAACAACTCGCTGCGGCCGTCGTCAGTGGTGATGCAGGAGACTTGTATGGAGCTATTGCTGTCACCGTAGGCGGCAATGCGCGATTGCAAATCAGGCGTGTTAGACATAAGGCTTCTCCTTTGTTTCTTTAATTGTCACCGCGCAATGCGCCGAAGCGTCGACTCGCTCCATTTTGACGCTCGTTCTCCTGCCGCGCCCCGCGCCGAGCCTCCTCAATCGCCAGTTTCGCCAGCACACTCGCGCTCGCATCGGCAAGGAGTTGCGCTTTGACGTAATTTGTTTCGGCAGTCTGCCAATCGCTTTTAAGCGTCACGGGGTCGGTGCCTTTCAGCGCAGTGAGTTCCCGGACTGCCTCTTCAAAGTCGGCGAACAGCCGCCAGGTCGTGTCGGGCACGGCCGCCTCCCAGGCGTGCAGGATCCCGTGGTCCGATCCTTTGTAAGTCGTCTCGGCATCCGCGAGGTCATCCTGGGCCGTCTTCAAATTGAGCTTGGCGGTTGCCACGTCGGCATCGGTGTCGGGATTCTTCTTGGCGGCGATCGCTTTTTGAATCGCCTGGTCCAGCCTAATTTCCATGACGACAACATCTGCGAGTTTCTCGTCACGGTCCTTCTGTTCCGCGCGCCAGGGATCATCCACCAGTTTGAAATTATCTTTGGCTATGCCGAGGTTAATCCTCGCGGTCTGGACGGCGACCACGTCATCTGGTTTTTTGCCGGCCGCGATGGCCTTTAAAGTCTCGTCGTCCAGCGTAGCCTGGGCCAGCGTCACGGCAACGAGTTTGTCATCGCGCGCTTTCTCAACAACGGCCGCAGCCTCGCGGTCAGCTTTCAGATCGGCAGCATTAATGTGCGCCCGCTGTTCCGCGGTCAGAGGCGAGTTAGCCTTATTGGCCACCTGGGCCAGCGTCGCCTGGGCGCGATCGAACCGCGCTTCCGCCGTGGTGACGAAATCCTGTACCGCGGCTTCGGCCTGTTGAAATAATCCCCATTGCTTTTGAGCAGCGCCGGCCAATCCACCATTATCGTTTCGCTCTTTGAGATTGGCGTCCTTCGCAGCTTGCGCATCAGAATCAGCTTGCGCAACCAGCGCGACGGCGTTGGTGCGGCGGTCGAGTGCCCGCGTAAGTAGCTTGTCCGGGATGTCGAGTTTGATTCTGGCGTCGGCATCTTTGAAATTGACGCCTTCGGGAACCTTTGTGTCGTCGATGGCGTCAGTCGCAGACGCCTTGAGCGTCGACAGCGGCGGACTGCCGAGCGCCAGCACCCAGGCGGCGCGTTGTTTTGCCACCGTGATCGCCTGGTTGAGGTCAGCCGCCACTTTCGTCTCTTGCGCCGAGGCGTTGGCCAGATCGAGTTGCGTCCGATCGGCGTCGGCCTGAGCCATGAGCAGAGCGGCCTGCGCGCTCAAGATCGCGGCTTGCGCAGTTCGCTCCCGAATGGTTACCTGCTCGAGCGTGGCCAGCAGCGCCTCGCCGTCGGCCGGCGTGGGGATGGCTGATAATTTCTGCCGAATGTCGGCAGCTTGTTTTTCCAAATCCGCAGCTGCGGTAGTCGCCAGGGCGGCCGCATCGCGGTTCGCGGTGATGCTCGCCTGGGCGGCAGTCAGTCGTTGTTGCGCTAGCGTTATCGCATCCTTGGCGTCATCGCGAAGCTTTGTCGCGTATCCGAGAATTGTAGTTGGGTCGGCCATAAGATCTCCTCTTGCTATCAGACAGCTAAGCCAATCGGCGTGCCGGGAAAGGAACGGCCTGCTTTCGCGTACTCGCGTCGTATGGCGTGAATGAAGTGACGACGGTCGATCGGAGCGTCATCTGCCGCTGCCAAAAAACCGGCAGCCACGGCGGCGTTGCGAATCACTCCGCCTACCACAGGGTAGAGGGCCGCCAATTCGTAAAGGTTCACGTCATCGGCCAAAGGCAGGCCCTCCGGCAGATGGCAATTCCAGAGCGCGAGTCGTTCTTCGCGATCCGGCTCTTCGAAATCAATGACAAACTCGAGACGGCGCAGAAACGCCGCATCAATATTCTCGCGCAGGTTAGTTGCCAATATCGCCAACCCTTCGAACTGCTCTAAACGCGTGAGCAGGTAAGCAGTTTCCAGATTGGCGTAACGGTCATGCGCGTCTGAGACTTCAGTGCGTTTGCCGAACAGCGCGTCGGCCTCGTCAAAGAACAGGGCGGCCTGACTGCGCTCGGCCGCATCGAAGACGGTCGCCAGATTCTTTTCCGTCTCTCCGATCCACTTTGAGACCAGCCGCGATAAATCAACCGCCAGCAAATCAACGTTGAGCGCATGGGCCAGCACTTCGGCT
>DATANL010000361.1:0-3626 GCA_036266295.1 Pyrinomonadaceae bacterium
CCGGCAATCCGCGTCGTGATGCTGCCGCGCGACACAAACTCGCAAGGCACGATCTTCGGTGGCGTCATTCTCAGCTATATCGACATGGCTGGCGCGATTGAAGCCCACCGCCAGACCGGAATGGACCGCTTCGTCACGGTGGCGATGCGCGAAGTAATCTTTCACGCGCCGGTCTTCGTGGGCGACCTGGTCAGTTTCTATTCTGAGACGGTGAAGATCGGGAACACTTCAATCACCACTCGAGTGCTGGTCGAAGCCGTGCGTTACGAAGGACACGAGCATGTGCGCGTGACTGAGGCTGAAGTGGTCTACGTCGCTGTTGATAGGGAAGGACAGAAAGTGAGAATTCCGTCCGCGTAGCGGGCGATAGAAACGGAATTTCAAATCCTCTGTCGCCCGCTTGCTTCGCGGGCTTCGTTCATCTTCTCGATTCACTACCCAGCACTTAAGTGCTGGGCTATTTCCAAACGTCCGCTTCGCGGACACGGCTGCACTACCAGCGATGATAGGCCGGATGGCCGGGCTTGACGGCGACGAAAGTCCCACGGCAAGTGGCCGTGACTTTGTCGTGAGCAATCAATTCGCCTTCGACGATGGCGCGATCGTCGGTTGATTCGATCACGCGCGCGCGCATATGAACCGGCTGATCAGTTGGAGTCGGCCGCTTCAGCGTAATCGTGTAGTCGGCAGTTACCGTGCACGGCGGGTGGTCCGCGCCCGCCTTCTTCATCAGGTGATAGGTCGCCGTCCAGTTGCAGTGACAATCCAGGAGTGTGCCGATAATCCCCCCACTCAGCATTCCCGGAAATGCTTCCTGATAGGTTTCCGGATCAAACGTCGCCACTACTTCCTCACCCTCGGGGAAGCTGCGAATGTGCAGCCCTTTTTCGTTCGCCGGACCGCAACCAAAGCACGCCATGTGCGGCGCATATGTTTCCTGCAGACTCTTTTCGCTCATAATGTTGTTGCGTAAACCCGACGTAAGGAAGGGTGCAGAGGAGGATTCGCACCCTCCCTTACGGTTGGGTTTCCGCCCTTAATCGTTCCCGCAACTTGAATCTCCGCACCTTGCCCGTCGCAGTATAGGGCAACTCGTTCATGAAGATATATCGCCGCGGTTGCTTGAATCGCGGCAGAGCTTTTTCGCATAAGACACGCAGATCGTTTTCGACTGATTCAGCATCGCCACCAGCGGCCATCACCAGGAATGCGCAGACGCACGACAACTGGTCAGCATCGCGTCCTTCGACCACCGCTGCTAAGCGAATGCGTTCACTGCGAAGCAAAACTCCTTCGACCTCAACGGGCGAAACCCATTGCCCCGACGACTTGAAGCAATCGTCGCTGCGGCCCATGTGCCACCAAAACCCTTCCTGGTCGCACCGGTAGAGATCGCCGGTGCGCACCCAACCGTCGACAAACGTCCGGGCCGAGCTTTCTTCCCGATTCCAATAACGCGACGCAGCGCTCCGGCCGCGGATCCAAAGATTCCCCGCTTCGCCCAGCGGCGTGGCCACGCCTTCATGATCAATCAAACGCGCCTCGTAACCCCGCAACAACTTTCCGCTGCTGCCGTAACGGACGTCGTCGTCGTGATTCGACATGAACATATGCAGCATTTCAGTCGAACCAATGCCGTCCAGCACCGTCACGCCAAACGTGTCTTCCCACTCCTGGCCCAGCTGCGCCGGCAGAGCCTCGCCGGCCGAGACGCAGAGCCGCAAACTCGAAGTGTCGAGGGCCTGCGCCTCGCGATGATGATCAAGCAGCATGCGGAAAACCACCGGCACACCGAAAAAAATCGTCGGGCGATAGTCATCAAAGATTTGCGCGACGATGTCAGGCGACGGTTTTTCTTTACACAGAATCGTGGTGAAGCCGTTCAGCAAAGGAAACGTGAAGGCATTGCCCAGACCATAGGCAAACGGCAGACGGGACGAAGAGAACAATCTATCGCCTTCGCGCAGCTTGAGCACCTCGTGACAATACGTCTCGTTCGCGTAGTAAATGTCGGCTTGCGTATGCACCGCGCCTTTCGGCTCGCCCGTGCTACCAGAAGTATAGAGGATGAATGCGTCGTCGCTGTCGGATGCTGCATCCGGAAAAACGTAATCGATTGCGCGGGCGCGTTCCGTGGTCTCGAATAGTTGTGTATCCAAGCCGGCAACGTCGAGGCCGCCGGCGGCGGCGGCGCGGGAAATCAGAACCAGGTGCTTCAGATTTGCCGGAACGGCGGCGCCCGCAAACAAGGCATTCGCGATTGAGTCTTCCAGGATTGCGACGCCCGCGCCACAGTCGTTGAGAATGAAGTGTTGTTGCTCCGCTGGTAACGCAAGGTTAATGGGCACGACAATCCCGCCCGACGAAACGACGGCCACGAACGAGGCGATGAACTCAGGCGAATCTGCCAGCAACAGCGCCACACGATCGCCGCGTTCTATCCTGAGCTCGTGCAAGACTCTGCCAAATCGCAGCGTTTCGGCGCGCAGCTCGGCATAGCTAATCTCGCGGCCTGCGCACAGCACCGCGCATTGCTCGCGCCGTTCGTCCGTGAATATTCGTTGAAAAAGGCCCATGCCCGAATCGCGCCGAATGTACCATAAACAGCCGCCGGCGCAGGAAGCAGGCACCACGAAGACAAGTCCTGAACGCGTTCAAATTACCGCTTGACACTCAATGAAACCGAGGCGTATTGTATCTCTGTCATTTGAACGCGTTCAATTACACGGGAATGGTCGCGAGGAAAATTGAGATGAATTCCGAAACCAGCCACAAACCAACCAAGACCGCGAAGGGCGAACAGACCCGCGCGCTGATTCTGGACACTGCGCTCGATCTGCTCGAAGAGCGTGGATACGAAAAGACGACCATGCGAGAGATTGCCAAAAAGGCCGGCGTCTCGCTGGGCAACGCCTACCATTATTTCGACACGAAAGAGCACTTGATCCAGGCGTTCTATCATCGCACGCACGCGGAACATTTGGCGGCGACGGCGCCGGCCCTGGCGAAACATTCGGACATGAAGAACCGGCTCCTGGCCGTTCTGCGGCTAAAGATTTCGACGCTCGCGCCGTATCACGAATTCGCGGGCGTGCTGTTCAAGACCGCCGCCGATCCACGCAGTCCCCTGAACCCGTTTGCTCACGAGTCCGAGCAGGTGCGGCACGACAGCATCAAGCTCTTCGAAGAGATGGTCGCCAATACGAAGGCGCGCATCCCGCCCGACCTGCGCGCTGAACTGCCGTACATGCTCTGGCTGTATCACATGGGCATCGTCCTTTTCTGGATACATGACACGTCGGCGAAGCAGGCCCGCACTTATCGTCTGATCGACCGGACCGTCGATCTAATCGACAAATTAATTTCGTTGGCGAGCAATCCACTGATGCGGCCAGTGCGTAAGCGGGCGTTAACGCTGGTCAAAGAGCTGCGTGAATTCGCTTGAGGTTTGAAATCGCTCTATGGATGAATCCGACACCAATTCAATTGTCCTTTATGACGGCGTCTGCGGGCTTTGCAATCGCGCGGTCCAGTTTCTTTTGCGGCGCGACCGTCACGATCGATTTCGTTTTGCTTCGTTGCAGAGCGACTTCGCCGCGCGTCTGTTGGACCGCCACGGAATCGAT
>DATANL010000362.1:0-9156 GCA_036266295.1 Pyrinomonadaceae bacterium
ACATGGTCGCAGTCTCC
Organism: Pyrinomonadaceae bacterium; assembly: GCA_036266295.1. Classification (GTDB taxonomy): domain Bacteria; phylum Acidobacteriota; class Blastocatellia; order Pyrinomonadales; family Pyrinomonadaceae; genus UBA11740. The sequence goes on from DATANL010000362.1 coordinate 18, forward strand.
TTTTTGATTCTCTTTAAAGTGTCGGGGTCAAGACTCGCGCTATAACTCGGCAACCTGCGTTCCCTGAGCGCGCGATATGACCAAGAATTTTCGTTTAGCGGGGAAAGTCGAAGGATTTCGTCGCGAACTGAGGCTATCGCAAGAGAATTACAAGATTGACGATGAAGCGTGGCCGGGCCGGACTTACCATTAAAGAATCAGTTAAAGACGATATGGACTGTCGAGCATTCCATATAATCACTGCGGTTTGTTGAGAGCGGCGTGGGCCTTTGAGTGTGGGCGGGGCGCCTTGCTCATGCATTTCCGGAAAGGTTGATCGGTCGCCTGGGCGCGCACCTCCCAGGCACTGGTCTGCCAGTTATCGGAAGCACGCTGCTTCGGCAGCCAACCCGGCAGCGGCATCAGCAGATACTCTGACAGAACCCGCGTGTAGGGTTCATAAAGAGCTCGCAATTCGTTCAAGGTCTTTTCATCTTCCGGCTCGACGCTCACCATCACCTCGCGGGCAGCTAATTCCGCCCGCAGTTCAACCAAATGCTCGGGTGTCATGCGCTCGCCGTCGTGCTGGAGCGGTGAGGTATTGAAGATCTGCGAAATGTCGACGAGGGCGTGGCGGGCCATCTTGAACGTGAGTTGGGCCTGCCACTTCGGAACGCCGTCGATACCAACCATCACCAGACTACAGGTATCGAGCACGGTACTCAGCGCCGCCAGCCATGATTGATTATCGTGCTGCGATCGAAAGAAGCACAGGACGGGATACGACAGGTGACTCTCCATCAAGTCCGCCGCCCACATCTCCCAGTCGCGCAGCCATTCATCCATGTTTTCCATCGCGTGCGCTTCCTGATGCCGTCGTAACAACTCGACGGCAGTCGGCGGCGTGCCGGCGCGCGCATCGAGCATCGAGATATTCACTTCGCGGCGCGAAAAGGCCTGATACAGAACCGGTAGATATCCGATGACCAGGGCGAGCATGCCGAAACCGATGCTCGCTTCGGCGACAGTCAAAGCGCGCGCGGGTCGCCCGATCGGCGCCACATCGCCCAGACCGAGCGTGAAAAAAGTGGTCCCACTGTAATAGATGTCAGTGAACAGGCTGCTGGGATGATCGGCCGAGCCGATGTGCGACTTGATGGCCCAGTGGACCAGCGCAAAACCAACGATCACGCTTAACGCCCAGAACGTCAGCAAGGCTAACAGCGAGAGAGGTCCATAAATGCCCAGGAGAGTCTCGCGTCTTTTTTTATTTTTGATTAGTTTGGCCAGTAATCGGCATGGCTGCCAGGTGAAGCGATAGAAGAGGCGCGTGGGCTGAATGCGGCGCGTGACTCGCCGCGGCAGCACGATGGTCTCAAAGACATCCCACAGAATGCCTGTGATCATTAGGACGCCGAAGATACCGAAGAGTGCGGCCATTCGTTTACGGTGAACGATCGGTCTGCGATCGGATCAGTCTGTAATGTCTAGCGGAAATCGCAAAATGAAAACTCAAAGACCGGAACAGACGATTAATCTGCTCCGGTCTTTCCAGTTAAACGGCCAGCGTGCGCTTTATGACGCGCGCTTATCTCGCAGAAGCTCGATCGCCTTCTTCATTTGAGTGTCATCCGGTTCGACCTTCGGGGCGACCGGCGTGCTTGGCCTGGTTTGGTTCGACTTGTCATCGTCCGGGCTCGCCAGATCTTCGACGTCACCGGTATCGGCCCCATCCGGTTTCTTTACTTCGACGGTCGGGGCAATACCCGAGCGAGCTCGATCTTCACCGAGAAACGGTTTGCCGCTGCCTGACGCCCACTTGACGGTCGTCAGTAACAGGCCGTCGCCATCGCGCAAGGTGAACAGTTCCTGGTCGGCGCCGGCGCCGAAGCTCTTCTCGCCGACGACGTCGCCGCGTTTCGATTCCGCGAAAGCCGAGGCCACGACTTCAGCTGCGCCGGCGCTACCAGCATCAATCAACACGACCGCCGGACCAGTGAACAGGGTGACTTTTGGATCGGCGTCGAACGATTTCAGGACTTTCTGTTCGCGGCCAATCGTTTTGGCAATCGCGCCCTCGCGAATGAAGAAGTTCGCAACGGTCACGCCTTCCTGAATCTCGCCGCCCGCTACGCTGCGCAGATCAACGACGACCTTTTGCGCGCCTTGCTTCATCAGATCCTGGAGCTTGGCTTTAGCGTCGGCTGCTTCGCCTTCGTCGAGACTGTTGATTCGCAGCACTCCGATGCGGCCTGGCTCCATGTGGGCTTCGGAAGCCGGAGCGCGGAATGCACTGCGCTTTACGCTGAGCGTCAACGGACGCGCGCCCGCGCGCAACACGCGAAGTTTCACCTCGGTGCCGGCGGCGCCATTCAACAATTGCCGCGCGTCATACAGAGAGATGTCGCGCGTCGCCTTGCCGTCGATGTATTCAATGACATCGCCCGCACGCACGCCGGCTTGATCGGCCGGCGAGCCTTTGACGGGAGCAACGACGTACAGGAACGACGAAGCCTGTGAAAGCTCAGCGCCGATGCCTACCTGATTGTTCTTCGCGCCGGCGCGATAATCCTTGACCTGTTCCAGAGTGAGGTAAGTCGAGTAGGGATCAAGTCCGTACGCAAGACCACGCAACGCGCCCGCGCGGACCTTCTCCATGTTCGGCTCGTCGACGTAATCGTTTTGAATATGCGACAGCACGCTGTCGAAAATCTTTTGTTGGGCCCCTGGATCGTTTGCCGGCTGTTGCGCCCGCGTCGCCAGCCACGCACCCGCAATCGCGTACATTGCCAGCGAAGCCGACATTACAATCATCAGGAATTTGCTTTTGAATGACATCAGTTAATCCTCGAAAAATCTAAACGGGGCCGCGGTCTCAACGTGATTTAGAGCTTCAGCCGAACCCCTGTATATTAGCCTCTGCTTTGATGCAGGCGCAAGCACCATCTGGCCTGAATAATTCATCGTAGAGACTTGTCGGATAATTCTCGAGACAGCGCGGAGACCATCCGCGACATCGCCGCCGTGCCGGCGGGTCGCTTGATCGCGATCGACCTGGGTGCAAAGCGCGTCGGCCTCGCCGTGTCGGACGAACTCCGCATCACGGTGACTGCCCTGGAACGTCTCGAGAGACGAAGTTGGAAAGATCTGCTCAGCCGCGTCGCTGCCTTTATCGAGAGCTATGATGCGCGCGCCCTGATTATCGGTTTGCCCTTGAATTTCGATGGAAGCCAGGGACCTGCGGCCGACGAGGCGACGCGAATTGCCGCGAACTTTCGCAAGTCACTCAGCGTTCCAGTGTTTTTGCAGGACGAAAGACTGACCAGTCTCGCCGCCGAATCGGAGTTGAAAGCGCAAGGGCTCGTTGATGAAAAGATTCGACAGCAGGTTGACAGTGAATCGGCGGCGATAATTCTGCGTGACTTTATCGATCGTGGGGGGCCGTCGAATTCAGTAATTGATGCCAATTAAGAAACGAACCAGGCGCATTCTCCTCACAATTTTGCTTATTCTGATCGCGGTCCCCGCTGCTTTCGCGATATGGCTGTACCGCGAGATGCGCACCCCGGCCTCGCATGCGATGGCCAACGAATACGTCGAGATACCCAAACGTTCGACACCTGACAGCGTCGCCAACAAACTGATGGCTGAGGGTGTCATTCACCGCAAGTGGCCGTTTCTGCTCTACATAAAACTTACCGGCAGTGCGAAGCTCATCAAGGCCGGCGAATACCGCTTCCCTTCTCCGATCACCCCGCTCGGCGTGCTCAAGAAACTGGAGGAAGGCGAACAGCGTCTGAGCCGCTTCACCGTGATCGAAGGATGGACGCGCTGGGACATCGCGGATGCGATGAGCCATGTGCCTGAGCTGAATCTGCCGGACAAAGATGAAGCGCTGAAGCTGATGAGCGACACCAGCGCGATTCACGATCTCGATCCGGAAGCAAAGGACCTGGAGGGTTATTTGTTTCCGGCGACCTACAACTATCCACCCGACACCAGGGCCGCTGCCGTGGTCGCGGGCATGGTCAAGCGTTTCCGTCAGGAGTGGACCACCGAGCGAGCTGAACGCGCACGTGCGCTCGGCATGTCACCGAGAGATATCGTCATCATCGCATCGCTGATCGAGTCTGAAGCGAAGTTGAAAGAAGATCGACCGCTGGTTGCATCGGTCATTTACAACCGGCTGAAAAAGGACATGGCATTGGGTATTGATTCCACGATCGTGTATGCGTCAAAGCTCGCGGGGAAATGGCGTGATGACGGCAAAGTCTATCTCAGCGACGTGAATCGCCGCTCGCCCTACAACACACGCATCTTTTCCGGCCTGCCTCCCGGCCCCGTCGGCAACCCGGGCGAAAGCTCTCTCGATGCGGCGCTCAATCCGGCGCAGACCGATTATCTCTACTACGTCCGCGATTCCGCGCGCGACGATGGCGCGCACAACTTCTATAACAACTCAGCTGATTTCGAGCGCGGCGTGCGCGCACTCCGCGAGTGGGAAGCGAAGCAAGGGCGCTAGCGATTTCTTCAACCAACCAAAACCAAGGACGATCACGGTCCAACAATCATGATGTTGTACTCCGCAGTACCCGTGACGTCTCCACCGCCAACCACCCAATGACCGGCGGGACACGTCCCGAACGCTGAGGCGCCGGTGTAGGTCAAATACCAGTTCGAGTTCCCGTCCGTGTTCGAACGATCACCGAGAATGCCGACAATCGCTGTGACCAGGATCTTCGCGTTAGGATTCCCGTTGATTGCCGGATTATCAATGACTGTGAAAAAGGTTGGGTTAGCGGCTGGGCCACAAGTGTTCGCGCCGTCCTTGACCAGCCGAAACGTGTTCAAGTTCGAATCGCCCGGAGGACCCTGCGGTCCCGGAGATCCCTGTGGCCCCGGCGATCCCTGTGGTCCCGGAGGTCCCGGCGATCCCGCGACGTTCCAACTGATTGGATTTTCATGGTTCCGGCAATCGCTGGGAGAGTTCACCAGTCGCAGGTTGCCGTTCGTGTCGTTGTAGCAAGCCTGGATCGTGCTGGGCGGCGGAGCAGCGGACACAGCCGCATAAGCCACCAGGGCAATCATCGCCGCGGCGGCCAACAAGCTGGCGACTGCCAATCGATTGTGGACAAGTTTTTTCATGGATACCTCCAGATATCGGGTGTATTTGGCGACATGAGTTGACTCACGCACTGGGAAACTCAAGCGGCGCGCATTCTAACAGCGATGAGACTGAAGTCAATCTGTTTCACGTTTCGATGCCAGTTGCTGTCTCGACTTCTTTAGCAGGGTAAAGTCCTTGTCTTTCGCGATCAATGGGACTATGCTCGAAACTGACCCCGGCCGGTTCTCTCGCATGACAAGGACTGAAACATGAAATACTTTCTCGCTCTCATAATTCTACTTATCGCTTCCGTAATGGCATTCGGCCAGGGCAAGGGTGTCGATACCCAGAACCAACGCATCAGCGATAACGGCTCTAATAAAGGTCCGGCGAACAATGGATCCAAGATCGACGTCGGCACGAGGGGTTCGGGCATTAATTTTGGTAAAGATAAGACACCCGAGCACACGATGTTGCCGAATCCCTACCGGCTGACGGCGCGACGAGACGTCATTATCAAAGCCGTCGCAGAGGTGATGCGCGATCGCAAACTGATTCTTGACGAGGCTTCGTCCAAGCCCAGCGACGGTATTCTGGTGGCTCAGCCGTACACCTTCATCAAAGGCTCGGTAGTAACCGGTCCGCAGCTAAACCGTTACGCCAGTATCGTGACGACTGAGAGCCGCAATTGGACGCGCGGCCGTTACACGATTACAGTCGAGGTGCAGGCCATCGACGGCGTGACCGCTAATGTTTCAGTTAACGCGAAAATTGAAGGGCGGACCGACGGTGCTACGGGCGGAGAATGGATTAGCCTGCCCAGCAGCGGTGAGGCCGAACAGGAATTTCTCGACGCCCTGATCCAAAATGTTACGGGCGGATCGCCGACGTCGCCCAACTGATCGCGCGAAATCGACATCAAAAGCTGTTGTCAATTCACCCGGCGACTTCACGCGACAGCAGCTATTAGTAAGAATGCAAACTCTGAATCAACTCGAAACCGAACCCCTCCCGATCGAAGAAGAAGAAAGTCGCCACACACGCAGGTTGTTGGTCGGCGTGCTCTGCGCGCTGCTGTTGACCGGCAGCGTCTGCGGCGGTTATTTGCTTTTGCGCAAGCGCCACGAGCGTCAGATTGCGACCACGGCAGCCGCCGAAAAGATTGAAAAAGAAAAGGCGAAAGTCGAAGTCGCTGTCGATGAAGCGCGGACCGAAGGCAAGAAGAGCATCCTGAGCGGCACGATTCATAACATCTCGACCGACACGCTTCATAATCTTGCGGTCGAACTGCAATTGCGGCGACGCACCGGCGGCGCCACCGAAGCGCGCATCGTCATTCCGGAATCGACCGACTTAGCTCCGGACGCCAAGACACATTACCGGCTTGAGCTGCCGGTGCAGGATTACAACTCGGCAACCTTCGCCCGGGTGGTCATCGGCGACGCGCACCTGGCCGTCGCCTTCAAAGCAATTCCCGGAGCTGAACGTCCTCCACTGCCCGCGGTCCCCGCCGGCAGAACAATTGTCGTGGCCCGGCCGGCGCCGAAAGACGGCGAGTTCCTTAACAGTGAACAGAATCCCGGGAAAGTCCCTTAAGCAGGTTTTGGAGTGCGCCTGACGGCGCTTTGTTCTCGGAGCGGCCACAGCTTCAATAAGAAAGGAGCGTCAAGCCGCCGCACTCCCAACTTCACCCATCACTTTTCTTCCCTTCCCAGCCAACGTCTCATCAGGTTTTCCCGTCACAGGATGTTATCGATCTTGAGCGTGGGATTGCGTTGAGCTACGATTGTCCTCGCCGCACCGGAAATGAGACTTACTTTCTCTGATCTTCTAACGAGACCGCGCGTTTTGGGGATTCTGGTTCTCATGACGCTGGTGTCCGTTTTTTCCGTGCAGGCCCAGACGCAAACTTCCAAGCCCAACTTCCCGCCGCCGTCGGATCCAGTCATCAAAGACAAGGATTCAAAGGACAATGCAAAAGATGACACCCGGTTCGGTTCTCCGGAAGCTGAGATGCGCAGCAAACTGGAGATAAAAGAAGAGAAGAAAAAATACGACGAGCACGTCGCGCGGGCGAAAGAGGTTTCGCAGCTCGCTTCGCAAATTTCGACGAGCTACGACACTCATAAGACTCTTTCATCTGACGACGAAAAGAAGTTCGAGCGCCTGATGAAACTGACGAAACGCATTCGTAACGATGCCGGCGGCGGCGACAACAGCGACGACCTGGACAAAGACATCCCTGCCGGCATGGATGAAACGCTGAAGAAGGTCTCGGAAATGGCGGACGAGCTCGAGAAGTTGGTCGAGGGTACTCCGCGCAACGTAATCTCTGCCGCCGTTATCGATCAAGCCAACAAACTGCTGGGCGTCCTGCAACATGTCCGTGGCACTGCTCGTTAGGTATGCACGCCGTCAACCGATACAGACTTGCACTTGTAGTCCTACTGCTTACTCTCACTTTTCTGGTCCTGTTCAGTTCGCGCTCGAGAGCCGCCCGGACGGCGACGCCAGGCCCAACCGCGACCCCCACTCCAGACAAACCATCGGAAGATCAGGACGACGTAATCAAAGTCAGCACTGACCTGGTGGTAGTCAACGTTACCGTTCTGGACAAAGCCGGCAAGTTTGTCCCAAGTCTGAAGCGCACGGACTTTCATCTTTTCGAAGACGGCGCGGAGCAGAAAATCTCATCATTCAGCGCCGAAGAAACGCCATTCGCGGCGGCAATTCTCCTGGACACTTCCGGAAGCATGGAGGCGCGTCTGACTCTGGGACGCGGCGCGGCGATCCGTTTCCTTGACGGGCTGCGGGATGAAGACGTGGCGGCCGTCTACAATTTCGATGCGAAGGTCGAACAGATTCAGGATTTTTCACCTGGCCGGGACCTGCCCGCGAAGGCCTTCAAATTAAAAACGCGAAACCAGACTGCTTTGAACGATGCGGTGTTAACGGCCGCCCTCGATCTGGCGAAGCGCGAAGAGAAGCGCCGCGCGATCGTCATCCTCTCCGACGGCGGCGAGAATTACAGCAACGCCAGTGCTGACAAAGCGCTGGACAAGGCCCTGCAAACCGGCGCGACGATTTACGCTGTCAACATGGGCGAAAAGGGGCCGCAGCGTGATTTGGCGGGGTCTGGAATCCTGCAGAACTTCGCAGCGAAGAGTGGCGGGCGCTATGTTGGCTCGCCCGGCGGACAGGAACTGCGCGACGCGTTTGCGGAGATTGCCGAAGAGCTGGGCCATCAATATACGATTGCCTATCGACCGACAAATCATGCGCGCGATGGGAAGTGGCGCGCCATCGACGTGAAAGTCTCACGCACTGATGTGACCGTCAGAACTCGCAAGGGCTACAAAGCGCCGAAGGCCTAAATTGTCGAGCGGAAGATGCAAAGTAGAGGTTAGAGGCTAGAGATCAGAGGTCAGACACAGAACGCCTTCGGCATCGCTCGGTCAGGAGCGTGATGTTTATAGAACAATGCTCCGATTCTCGCCCGCTGCCTTAGTAGCGGAATTGCCATGATCCAAATTGCGCTCCTGCCAAGAACGCAAATAACGATTTCGCAGTGGTTTCTATACATTTTAGCAGGTGGTGCCCACACGTTTCGCCCCTCACGGAGCCACGGCGAGGGCGTCGTGTATCGAACCTCTGACCTCTAGCCTCTAACCTCTAGCCTCTTTTCAAATACTCGTCTCGTTACGCGAGCGTTCGCGGTGACGCTCGATGGCAAATTCAACGAGACGGTCAATCACCTTTGTGAATGGAATGCCAGTGGCTTCCCACATCTTCGGGAAACCCGAAACATCCGTAAGGCCGGGTAGAGTGTTGACTTCGTTGACGAGCAATTCGCCATCCGGTTTGAGGAAGAAATCGACGCGCGAGAGGCCGGACGCGTCGATCGCTTTGTAGGCAATCGCCGCCATCTTCTGGATTTGCTTGATCGTCGATTTTGAAATTCGCGCCGGCACGATGAATTCATTATTGCCGGTGCCCGAATATTTCTCGGTGTAGTCGAGGAACCGCGCGGACTCGTCGTGAACTACATATTCA
>DATANL010000363.1:0-5473 GCA_036266295.1 Pyrinomonadaceae bacterium
CGGACAGAGACGTTTGGCATATTTACTTTGACGGCCAGTGCGTGGGTGGTGCCGTCGCGCTCTAAGGTCCCCGGATAGAAGCCGAGGCGATACTGGTGCCGCAGTTCTTCGGCGATGAGCGCGAAAGTCTCTTTCAGCTTCTTTGTTTCTCCCTGATAGAACCGGCCGCCGGTTACGTCTGCGAGTTGTTCCATTAGCTGTTCGCCATCCATGCCGAAAGGTCTTCGCGGACCGCGCGGCTGGCCCGGCCGGTGGAACGGCCCGGGGCCCCGGTCACGCCCCTGAGCATCGTCCGGCGGATTCAGAAAGCGCATAAATTCCGGCTGATAATAAATCGAATAAATCATCGCGTCGGCTTCGGACTCTGCTTTGAGCAGGCTATCGACGGTCGCCGTAGAGCCGCGGTCATTGCCATCGCTGAGAATCACGATGGCCTTCCGCCCACGCACTGGCTGCAACACGGTGCTGGTTATGTCGAGCAAGGCGTCATTCAGAACGGTGCCTGCGTACCTGGCGACCTTCGCCTCTTTGATGGCCCCTTCCAATTGTTTGCGATTGTCGGTTAATTCGCTGAGCTTATGAAACTGCCAGTCAAAGGTGACGATCATCGCGCGATCCTTCGGCCGTAGTTCTTTAATAAACTCTTTGGCGGCTTTCTTAATATCGTCGAGCATACCGCTCGTACTGAGACTCGTGTCGAGCATCAGCACGACATTCAGAGGCTCTTCGCCGGTATCGAAGTAGGAAATTTTCTGTTCGACCTGGTTATCAAAAAGGCGGAAGGCGTCAACCTTCAGGTCAGGCACATAGCGATTGTCGCGGTCGCTCACAATAACGGGAACGCTGATCAGATTGGTGTCGATCTTGATCGTATCGACGACCTGGGGTTCCTGGGCGCGAGCGGGAAGGGCGAGCAGCGGCAGGGCCAGAAACAGCCAAATAGCTGAACGCCCACGGCGTTGGAGAACTCCGCCGAAGTTGCGGAAAACGTCGAGGTCAGGTTGTCGCACTTTTGGACGCTGAAGAAACGTTAACGAAATCCGGAGACGTGCTGCTTAGACGCGGCAGACGGCGGATTGGTTTGAAATCTGCGGAGCGACTCTCTTCTCCCGCTGGGAGCAGGGCTGGGGATGAGGGCTCACGGGATTGGTTATTCATTGCCGAAGGCAGTGCTTCGGTGTGTCTGCGGCCCGACCCTCTCCCAAAAGGAGAGGGCTACCGAGGGTCTTGCCCTAACCGGCGTCACTCCGGACGTTCCAGCGGCGGCAACACTGCGATGAAATCGTTTTCAAATCGTTCCGCGTAATCGTTCAGCAACTCGGTCACCCGCTCGTGTTTTGGCGATCGCACAATCAAACCGGCGTGATGTTTCTTCTTCGCGCGATAGACGATCTCGGGATCGTCGTAGGCCGAGGTGTCCGGATACTCCTGCCGCGCCAAAGACAGAATGATGCCGGCGTGTTCCTTGCGCGGCTTCAGGCGCGGTCGCGAGTCGCCAATTTCGATCTTGGCCCATTCGCGCCAGAGGTTAATTCCTGACGCAGCCTCCAGCACGTCCGCGATGTAGGCGCCGCCCACGCGCGCGGCGATTTCCAGAAAATAAAAGTTGCCGTCAGCGTCACTCTTGATGAATTCCGCATGCGTCGCGCCGGTTTCCATTTGCATGGCTTTCACCAGCCGCCGATTGATATCCAGAAGCTTCTTCTGATCTGCCGAATTGTGCGGGATGGTTTGCGAGATATATGCGCCACCCCCGTGCGCGACTTGCAGTGGCGGCCGGCCGTATTTGTTTACGCCGGCGAAAACGACCCGTCCGCCGTAAACAAGTGAATCGACGTGAAAAACTTCGCCGGGAATAAATCGCGCGAGCACGTGATATGACGCACGCTCACGCAGAATCTCGCGCTGGTTCAGTTCATCGATCGCTGCCCACGCCTGTTCGCGACTTTCGAGTTTGCGAATGCCGATCGCCGAAACATCCGATCGCGGTTTCAAGACCCAGGGCGGAGGCACGCGCTCCATGTAGGCATTGATCTCGTCATTATTAATCGCCGGCACAAACTCAGGCACAGTCACACCGGCGGCCCGCGCACTCACCGCCATCGCATATTTGTCGCGGAATGTCTTGGCCGTCGAACTGTTCATGCCCGGCAGGGCGACGTGTTCGCGAGCGAGGGCCGCGATCACCACATCGAACTCTTCGAGCGCGACGATTCGATCCGGCATGCGTGTTTTGGCGATATGACTGACAAGATCGAGAAACAATTCGACCGGCGCATCGTTCGGCAAGGCGAATACTTCGTCGAGCACGTCGCGCGGCCAATCTTCCTGCAGCATCTTTTCTTTGGTGACGAGGATGACATGGCAGCCGGCGGCTTTGCATTCGCGCATAAAATCGTTGCCCTTAAAGAATGTCGCGAAGCAAATGACGTTGAGTGGATGGGTGTCAGCCATGATTAGTTGGGTCAATATACAGGGTTTAGGGTGAAGGGTGTAGGGTGTAGGAAACGAACGAGGGCCATGGGTGAGGGGGGTGTAGGGTGTAGGAAACGATGACGATGCCTGCTAATCAATGATTCCGAAAGCGATCGTTCTGGGCCGCGGTCGCTTTAGACGTAGATCGCAGGGTGCAGGTGAACGAGACCACATTTCCGAGGCCCCCTAAGCCCTCAAGCCGCGAGATTCAATTCCAGACCGTCCTCTACACCCGACACCCAATCCCCCACACCCTACCGACGCGCTTCTAATAATCCGTTTGCTCAATGCGCACGTCGTAAGCTATAAACGTCGCGCTTCGCTGCACACCTAACGATGATCTTTCGCGGGCCACATCCTGACGTCGCAATTCCTGAAGTCTCGCTCACCGACTTCATCTTCGCGACGACCGGCAATTTTAAAGATAAGCCGGCGCTGGTCGACGAGGCCTCGGGCCGGTCGATGACTTATGCCGAGTTTGAAGTCGCAGTGCGTCGCGTTGCCGCGAGCCTTGCGCGCAAAGGATTTGAAAAAGGCGAGGTCTTCGCGATCTTCAGCACCAACTGCATCGAATATGCGGTGACCTTTCATGCGGTAGCGATGCTGGGTGGCATCGTGTCGCCGCTGAACCCCCTGTACACCGCCGAAGAAGCTACCTTCCAGTTGCGTGACGCGGGGGCAAAGTTCCTGGTTACCGTCTCGCTTTGCATCGAGAAAGCCAGTGCCGCGGCGAAAGCGGCCGGCATTGAAGAGCTGTTTGTATTTGGCGAAAGCGAAGGTGCGACCCCTTTTGCATCTTTGCTCGAAAGTGACGGCGAAGTACCCAGCGTTACCATCGATCCGAAAAACGATCTGGTGGCGCTCCCTTATTCAAGCGGCACCACCGGTTTGCCCAAAGGCGTGATGCTGACGCATTACAACATCGTCGCTAACATGTGCCAGATGGACGGCCTCGACTATTTTCATCACAAAGACATTCTGCTGTGCGTGTTGCCGCTGTTCCACATCTACGGACTAGTCGTGGTGCTCAACATGGGTCTGCACCTGGGCTCTACCATTGTTCTCATGCCGCGTTTTGATCTGGAACAATTTCTCGAAGCGATTCAAAAATATCGCGTGACGCTTTCGCACATCGTTCCGCCCATCGTTTTGAAACTGGCGAGAGACCCGTTGGTCGATAATTACGATCTATCGAGTTTGCGCATGATATTTTCGGGGGCCGCTCCGTTGGGCGCAGAACTTTCGCGCGAATGCATGGATCGGATTAAATGCGGCATTCGCCAGGGCTACGGCATGACTGAAACGAGTCCGGTCACGCACAGCAGTCCGGCCGATCCCGCCCGCATGAAGCATGGATCGGTGGGGACGGCGGCGCCGAACACGGAAGTAAAGCTCGTGGATCCGGGGAGCGGCGCCGAACTCGGCCCAAACGAGGAAGGCGAAATCTGTGTGCGCGGTCCGCAAATCATGAAGGGCTATCTAAACAATCTGGAAGCCACCGCGCGCACCATCGATGACGACAAATGGCTGCACACAGGCGACATCGGCTACGCGGATGAAGACGGCCATTTCTTTGTAGTCGATCGGGTCAAGGAACTGATCAAGTACAAAGGATTTCAGGTTGCGCCCGCCGAGCTCGAAGCCGTGCTGCTCACGCATCCGGCAGTTGCCGACGCCGCAGTGATCCCCATGCGCGACGACGAAGCCGGCGAAGTTCCCAAAGCATTTGTGGTCATCAAGCAGGAAACATCAGCCGAAGACATCATGGAGTTTGTGGCCGCGCGCGTGGCGCCGCACAAGAAAATTCGGGAAGTGGAATTCATTCCCCAAATTCCAAAATCACTCTCGGGAAAAATCCTGCGACGAGTTTTGATCGAACAAGAACGGGCCAGGTCGGTACCATCTGCGTAGCGGAAGGGTTGAGGGGGGAAGGTTGAGTCGTGCGAAGATTGTTGATCCATCTCCTGACGGAGATGGTACTGACTCAGTCGTGACGGAGATCATACTGACTCGTTTTTGACGGAGATGTTACTGACTCGAGCTTGAATACATTTCGGAGGCTGAATGAGCACACAACCAGAACCAGACAGAATCTCGCGCGTGGTGCGCAATTATTTTCTTGCGATTCGTGCGATGGACCCGGAAGCTTTCGCAAATTGTTTCGCCGAGGACGGCACGACGCACGATCCCGTGGGCACCCCGGCAATCACCGGCCGCGCAGGCCTACAAGAGTTTTTTGCCTCGATCTGCAAGAACTTCAAGAGCGTGGGACTAACGGAAGATGCGGTCTTCGTTGCCGGCAACGGCGCGGCCGTGAAATGGACCGGCAAAGGCACGAGCAACAGTGGCAAGGAAGTCAGATTCGAAGGAATCGACGTAATCGAAATCAATGAGGACGGTAAGATCCAAAACGTGCACGCGTACTGGAACCCGGCAGAAATGATCGCGCAGTTGTAATGGGGTCAGTACCATCCGCGTGAGCGGATGGATCGAGGTTCGCGATAAGCTTATAAGGGGGCCTCAGCGATCCCTGACGGAGATGGTACTGACTTCTCCTGATGGTACTGGCTCTCCGCCGACGGAGACGGTCGGTTTTGAACGCGCTCTAACTATTAACAATGTCAACAGTCATCACCAAAGCGCCCGCCTGGACGATTCCGGGCTTTCTGGAAGCGCGCGAAAACAATCACCTCTTTATCAGCGGAGCCGATGCGCTCACGCTGACTCACAAGTACGGCACGCCGCTGTTCGTTTTCTCAGAAGCACGTATCCGCGCCAACATCGCGCGCTTGCAAGCCGCGGCCAAACAGGTCGAGCGTCCGATCAAGTTCTGTTATGCGTCGAAAGCAAATTCGAACATGGCGGTGCTGAAGGTGGTGCGCGAGAGTGGCATCGACATCGAAGTTAACAGCGGCGGCGAACTGTTCAAGGCGCTGCGCGTCGGATTCCGCCCCGACCAGATCATCTTTAACGGCACCAGCAAGACCGGGGAAGAGCT
>DATANL010000364.1:0-4079 GCA_036266295.1 Pyrinomonadaceae bacterium
ACGCGTGTTCTCCTGAAGTTGCGAGGGTTGGCTCTTGAGGTCCCTCCATGACGCTGTGAAAAAGAATCACACACAAAAGATTTGGATAACGTCGAATCTCATCCGCGATATTGAAAACTATTTGCTGAGGCGAGAAGAAGAAGAATAACAGGTTCTCGCTCGTAGGAATGGCGATGATTCCAGGCTTATCAGGAGGTATTTGTGCAATCTCATCGTGGATTTTGTCTATTGCTTTCTTCAATTCCCTTTCCACGTTGATAGGTGGCGCTTCGACAAAGTCCGTCATCCCACGGTCTGCCGCCCACGCTTCTGCTTTGCTGTGATCGCTTGGAGGCGAAACAGCCATTTCAATCGAGTCCTTAAATTTGTATTCGAGATACTCATCCGTTCTCGCGGCATCGAAGATTCGCTTCGTAATTGCGGTAGCCGCATCTGACAGATCCTTGTCACTAAGCGGCTTCAGAATCTGAACGTACGGACGCGCTTTTGGCGCATTTGGGTCAAACGCTCCAGCACTTTGCCAGATCGCATTGTGTACAGCGAAAAACATCCTGTTAAAGGTCTGTTCATTAATCTCCCGCTGTCCGCCCTTTCGCAATCGCGAAACTTCGACATAGACCTCTTCATCGGTCTTAGGATCTACAATCACCAAGTCAGAAACCCTGGACGTGACTTTGACATTCGGATCAAATGCAACCGAAAAGCCGGCCGGGGAAAAACTGGATGCAACGCCAAGGACAGTAAGCGCTTCCTCGGCACTTCTCGCATCTTTAAGCCGATCAGCCAACCCTTTAAATCCATCGACGCCCTCAAATGACTTCAATTCCTCAGCCAATCGAACCAGCGAACGCCGCGCATGAGGGGCGGCATTGGCAAAAAACCAGCCAAAGACTTGATTCCCCGTTTCAACCGCGTGGCGAAGGAAGTCTTCGCCGAGTTTCTTACGGAGATATTGCATTCCGTTTTTTGCTCGCCGCTTCTCATCGTCATTTAGGTCGATGAGATCGATCTGCTCGATGTATTTGTCCCAACTCACGTGATCTCCACGAGTCCTAAATATCGCTAATGAATCAAGTTTTTCTTCCTTCATGATCGCGTCCAAACCGCCCTTAAAAGCAACGCCGCCGCGAGGTTAGCGCGGCGGCTGTTTACCTCGTAATTCGATCTCTTTCACTTACATTTCGAGTACCCACAATCCCGACAAAAATCACACCCACTCGCATGCTCTAACTGCCCGTGGCATTCGGGGCAGGTGCTGATCATTGTGGACATGATCGCGCCGACGATGTGCGAGGAGCCGGGAGCCGGGGGCCGGGAGTCGGCAGAACCGACGGACAAAGGCTGGGAACTAACAGCCTGCTGCTTCAGGGCACGGGCTGAATCAGGATGTCCCTTCAAGCGCCGGTTGGTGATCATCAGGCATTCGGCGACGGCTTGTTCGGGGCTCGTTAACAAACGCTCGTTGAACCAGACGGCGTGGGTGCCGGTGACTTTGTTCAGGCTGTAGGCGACTTCGGCGGCGTCGAAACCGCCGCGTAGCATCTTGGATGCGAGCATGCCTACGCCGCCGCTGATCGGGCCGGTGGCGAAGACTTCGGCGATCATTTCTTCGTCGTGATTGACGGTGACGTAGAGGTTCTGGCCGTCGAAAGGGATGCGCCAGGTCGCGCCACGCAGTTCGCGCGGACGCTCGAGACGAATCGCGCCTTGCTTGCGCGCGGCGGCTTCGGCTTCGGCGAGACGACGCGCGGCAGCTTCGTTTTCGGATTCAGTGCGGCCCTCGGGAACGACCGAGTCGGGAGCCGCGAGACGGGAGTCGGGGGCTGACTCAATAATCGTGGTAGTCGTAACCACGGTCGGTGTTTCAGACTTCGTTTCTGTCTTCATCGACGTTAATACCTGGTTCTCGCGCGAGCCGTCGCGGTAATAACTCACAGCTTTGCAGCCGAGCTGTCTGGCCAGACGATACAAAGCATCGACCGACTCGACGGTGTCGTTGACGGCGCCGTTGCAGGTCTTTGAGACGCTGTTGTCGACGTTGCGTTGCGCGGCGGCCAGCACATGAACGTGCTGCTCGGCGCTGATGGACATCGCGGAGATGAAATAGCCGGGGAGTTCATGCTCATGCTCAACCACATAGCTGGCGGCCGCATCGATCGAATCCTGATCGGTCTGATCGACATCGACGCCCAGCGCTTGAGCGGCGAGGGTGTGAACGTACGTACGTGTGCCTAGAGTGTCTTTGCGCACGTACGCCCACGAGAAGTTGGGTTCCACACCCGACGAAGTTTCTGCAACCAGGGAAATCGTGCCCGTAGGAGCAATCGTCGTGACTTCATAGTTACGCGGGGTGAGCGGAACTTCACGTGAGACACCGATCTGGTTGTAGAGAAAGTCGGCATAAGAATCGCGATTCGCTTCGAGTTCAGGAAAGACGCCGCGTTCGGCGCCCAGACGCATTGACTCGTTCCAGGCTTCCTTGCGGATAAAGCCCATCACTTCGTCCATTAAATCGATTGATGCGGATGAGCCGTAGGAAATCTTCAGATTCAGACAGAGATCGGCGAAGCCCATGATGCCCAGGCCGACGGGCCGGGTGCGCTTCACCACGTCGTTAATTTCGGGGAGAGGCCACGCGCATGTGTCGATGACGTTGTCCAGAAAACGCGTGGTCCAATGAGTAACTTCCGCGAGCCGGTCCCAGTCGACGCGCGTCTCGCGATTGTAGAACTTGTTGACGTCGATCGAGCCGAGGTTGCACGAGTTCGCGAAGTGCAGGAACTGCTCGCCGCAGGGATTGCTCGCCATGATCGGGCCCATCGAATTGATCATGTGATTGTGGCGATTGACTTCGTCGATGAAGGCGATGCCCGGTTCGGCGTACTTGTGAGCGCTGGCGATGATGCGGTTCCAGATGTCCGGCGCGTAGACGAATCCCGGCGCGGGCGGCTCTTCGATCAGGGCGTCGGAGAGATCCGCGGTTTCAAATCCTTCCTTGTCGCGGAACGTGACGGTCGAACCGTCGGGGCGGCGATAGACGACGTAATTGCGGCCGGTGACCGGATCAAAAACGTGATCGTTCCAGCCTTCGCCCTTGAATTCAAGTTGATACCACTCGTTCTTCTCAACCGCATCGAGGAACTTGTCGGTGACATTGACTGAGATGTTGAAGTTGGTCAGCGAGTGCTGATCGTTCTTCGCATGAATAAAGCGCAGCACATCAGGATGGGTCACGCGCATCATGCCCATGTTCGCGCCCCGCCGCACGCCGCCCTGCTTCACGGTGTCGGTCGTCGTGTTGAAGATGTTCATGAACGACACGGGGCCGCTGGCGACGCCGTGCGTCGAGCTGACCATCGACCCGCTGGGACGAAGCTTTTCGAAAGTGAAGCCGGTGCCGCCGCCAGTCTGATGGATAATGGCCGCATCGGTCGCAGTCTTCATGATGCCGGCGATCGAATCAGGCACATCGAGCACAAAGCACGCGGCGAGCTGACCGTTTGGTTTGCCGGCGTTCACGAGGCACGGCGTGTTGGGAATGAACTCGCGCGCGTTCATGATATCCGACATCGCGTTGTAGAAAAGATCGCGCTGCTCGGGATCAGTCTCGGCAGTCGAGACATGCCCGACTACGCGCGCGACGATGTCGTTCCATTCCTCGAGCGAATTCCCTTTCGCATCCTTCAGCGAGTAACGCTTGGCGACAACTTTGCGCGCATTTAAACCCGGCGCGGTTGCCTGACGCGTGCCCAATCCGTAACTACCGATTTTCTGTTCAGACACTTTTGTCATCTTCGCACCACTCGCTGCTTTCATTAGTTTACCTTTCCCGCGCGCCCACCGCACGCGAGCCGAATCTGGGGACACAAATACCAAGACGACTCATCATCGCCTTCAACCAAGCTGAGTTGTTTAGCAGGTACTACGGTCGGTTTTGCGAAGCTACTACTGCCTTTGCGGAGTCGGGTTTGGAGCCCTTCTGCCGCCGCTGCCAGCCGTCTCAACCAAAGCAGGACGGACTATACGCTCACTTCCGGCGGATGTCAATATCTTGTGGCCATCTTTTTTTTCAATACGAT
>DATANL010000365.1:0-6355 GCA_036266295.1 Pyrinomonadaceae bacterium
CGGCGCACGGGCGATAGATCGCGATGCGAGGCGGTGGCCGGATGCAATGCGCTGGTAAAGACGTCGCCCAGGCTGGTCGATCTGACGACCAGCTTCAACTGGTCCATAAAACGAAACGCAGCTTCGCGCGAATTATCTTTCAGCTCGATCGAAATCAACGCACCGAAGTTTTCCGGGCGCAGCATGCGCGCCGCGATTGCCGTTTCCGCTTCGCCCGCCAGCCCGGGAAAATAAACTCGTCCGATTCTGGCATCGTTCTCGAGATGCGCGGCGAGTGTCTTCGCGTTTTCGCAATGCCGATCCATTCGCACACCCAGCGTTTTCATGCCGCGCAGAATCTCGTGTGCTTCCCACGGACTGAGGACGCCGCCCACCAGTTTCATTACGCCGGTCAACGCCGGGTTATCAAACTCGTCGCGCGAAATTGCGACGCCGCCCATTGCATCGGCGTGGCCGCCGAGAAACTTCGTCGCACTATGAACGACGATGTCGGCGCCGTGCTTTAACGGCTGACAAAGATACGGCGAAGCGAAGGTGTTATCGATAATCAAGCGCGCCCCGGCAGTGTGCGCAATCTCGGCACAGGCATCGATGTCGCAAACCTTGAGCAGCGGATTGGAAATCGTTTCCGCGATTAGCACGCGCGGTTTCAGCTCCGCCGCTTTTGCGCGGACCGATTCCAAATCGCTGAAGTCCGCGAACACGCTCTTGATTCCAAACGCACCGAAGATAGTCAACAGCAGATTGGTCGTCGCGCCATAGAGATCCTGTGAAGCGAGCACGACTAAACCGGGTGACAGTTCGCATGCAAATAATGCCGCGTGCAGCGCTGCCATTCCCGAGCCGTACGCTCGCGCCGTAGCGCCGGACTCGATGACACGCATCGCGTCTTCAAGGATCGTGACCGTGGGATTTCCATGACGGGTGTAGACGTAACCCGGCAGCTCGCCGGCGAAGACCTTGTCCATCTGGTCCATCGACTCGTAGGTATAAGTAGCCGCCGCGTAAATCGGAGTCGAAGTCGGTTGCCCGGCCGGCAATTCCTGATCGCTCCCGCTGCGAACCAGTTCGGTCAGCATGTCGAATTCGTGTTTGTCGGTCATACGTTTGGAGTGCGGCGGCTTGAAGCCGCTTTGTCATCGATGTCTCAGAACTCGGAGCGATGGACGAGTCCGTTGAATCCTACCTGCGTTCGATCCGGTCACTCCGCTCCGGGTTTTGACGCGAGGAAAGCGGCGTCAAGCCGCCGCACTCCAAAATTGATTTTATATTTACCCGAGCGCTAAAGGCTACCAGCGCACCAGATACTCACGCAGCGTCTCGTACATCGCGTCAAACGAATCGGCGCAAAAGAGCGCCGGCTGAAAGTGCGTCGGATCGTATTTCTCAGCGCCGGCCGCTTCGAGATCGAAGGACTTCAGTTTGGCCTTGTGCATCTCGGCCATCTCTCCGGCCGATGACAAAAGGCCGGTGCCGTACGCCTTGATCTCGCCATTTTCACGCAAGACTCCGAACTCGATCGTGAACCAGTAAATGCGCGAAAGTTTTTCCAGGGCTTCCGGCGATTGGGTTCGCTTCACGGCTTTGCCAAACAGGCGATTCAACTCAGCGATGCGCTCGCTCGCGAGCGTCACCCCATGTCCGATGATCTCGTGCACGACGTCCGGCTCGGGGGTGTAGAGCGGCGTCGAATGATGGCGGATGTATTGCGTGCACAGAAACACACCGTCGGCGAGATTTTCGAGAAACACTCGCGGCTGGACCAGTCCGGCCACGGGCTCGAGCCGGAAACCGCTGATGGCCCGGACCTTCTCATTCACTTCGCGCAACTGCGGGATTCGATCCGGATCGAAATCAAGTTGCGTCAGGCATTCGCGGTATTCGGCGCACGCGTGCGCCTGGTGCGCCGGCTGCAGCGCCTTCCAAATCGTAGCCCAAACCTGATGCTCCTCATGGGTGTAGGGAGCATCAGGAATGGGATCGCGGGGGCGATACTGCAGAGCGATTTGCGCGATCTGATTGCGGCGACGGCGATACTCGGCATCGCGAAATCCGGGGTGATCGGGATCAAGCTGCACGATCGTATTGCGATCGAGAATGGCTTCGTCCAGATCGCCGGTGACCGCACGGGCATCGACGTGATCGAGAAGAATCTGCTCTTGTGTAGTTGAGTCTGTCTGCATACGCACTCCAAAACTAAACCGGCCACCGATCCTCTCGTTGGAGGACCGGTGGCCGGTTTGGAAACCTGTCTGCGAACCTACGCGGTCGCGCGACAGCCCATCGCCCAGCCGTCCCTCCGCATGGAGAGCGGGCCGTAATACCAATAGCAGCGATAGCTGTGGTGACCGATCATTTTGCAGCCCCAAGATTAGGCATGCAGCTACAAACAGTCAAGCTACGCGTGAGGCGAGTCCGTAGATGGAGCGCGGGCATCCCTGCCCGCATGAGCGCGGAGCGCGAACACAACTTGAGCGTGCTGCGCACGCGTTGCGGGCAAAGATGCCCGCGCTCCGTTCACGCCATCTCACTTTGAAACCGTCATCCGGGTGTGCTTTGATCAGCCAATGGCAATCCTCAAGAAGCGCGATCATCAGACGGAATCGCGGTTGTTGCTCGAATCAGACGAACCGATCGATTTGCCGCCCGCCGAGATTGCCGACGACGCGGTGCTCGTGCAGTTCGACAAGCTCAGGCCGTTCATTCCCGAATTGATCGAGCAACTGCGCTCAGGCACGACGGCGGAACCGGTGGCGGTGATGAATGACGGCTCGACCTTCGCGATTCATGGCGCGACCCGGACGTTCTGGGTGAAGCTTTGGCACTCCGCGGGCACCGACCTGACGAAGATCGAACGCGCGCAAATCATCAGTTGCCTGCCGTCGACGCGCGGAACCACCGTAATCATCGATGAAGATAGATACGTTGATGATGACGATGACGATGTGGACGACGAAGACTAGTCGAGTCAGTCATCGAGTCAGTTCAGGCAAGTTTGTTTAGAGGCGGGCGTGGCCCGCCTTTATACTATTTTCGATGGAAATCCCGGGGCACATTATCAGTCTGGCGCAATCGATTCGTGAGCGGGGCGGACGCGCGCTGCTCGTCGGCGGTTGTGTGCGCGACGAACTGATGGGCCACCAGCCCAAAGACTGGGACGTCGAAGTCTATGGCATCGATCCTGTGCAATTGCGCAGCCTGCTGGACCAATTCGGTGAAGTGAATGTCGTCGGCGAGGCCTTCACCGTTTACAAGCTCGGCCAACATCTCGACGTTTCAATTCCGCGACGCGAACGGAAGAGCGGACGCGGCCATCGCGCGTTTGTTATTGAAGGCGATCCGTCGATGACGATTGCCGAGGCCACGCGCCGGCGAGACTTTACGATCAATTCGATCCTGCAAGATCCACTGACAGGTGAAACTGTCGATCTGTTTGGCGGCCGCAACGATCTAAATGAAGGAATACTGCGGGCAGTGTCGCCCGAAACTTTCCCTGAGGACAGCCTGCGAGTGCTGCGAGCAGCGCAATTTGCGGCGCGATTTGAATTCGAGATTGAGGCCGGCACGGTGGCGCTCTCTAGATCGATTGCGCTGGACGATTTGCCCGCTGAGCGTATCTGGGGCGAGATGGAGAAGCTGCTCCTGCGCGCGCAGCGACCGTCGATTGGGCTCGACTGGCTGCGAAAGCTTGGCGCGATTCACCAGTTGTTTCCGGAACTCGAGGCCTTGATCGATGTTCCTCAAGAGCCGGAATGGCATCCCGAAGGTGACGTGTGGATCCATACTCTTTTGACGGTGGATCGCGCGCGCGAAGCGATCGATGATCTTGATTATTCGCGGAAGGTGACGGTGATGCTCGCTGCTTTGTGTCACGACCTCGGCAAGCCGGCGACGACGGCGTTTATCGAAGGCCGCATTCGCTCACGCGAGCATGAAGAGGGCGGAGTCGATCCCACGATTCATTTTCTTGATCGATTAAACGTGCATTCGCTGGACGGTTATGACGTGCGCGCGCAGGCGATCGCCCTGGTGCGTAATCACCTCAAGCCCGGCGAGTTTTTTAAAAAGCGCGATGAAATCGGCGACGGCGCGTTTCGCCGGCTGGCGCGAAAGTGTGAACTCGACCTGCTGTACCGCGTGGCCAGGGCTGATTCGCTCGGTCGGAATGCCGAGTGGGTCCCGCGCGAGAAATGGTTCACGGCGGAGGCGCAGGACTGGTTTATCGAACGCGCGCGCGAGCTCGATGTGACTTCGCGGGCGCCGGCGCCGCTTCTGCTTGGTCGTCATTTGCTCGAGCTGGGTCTACAGCCCGGGCCGCAGATTGGCGAGATCACCAAAGCTGTTTATGAAATGCAGTTGGATGGACGTGTGGCGACGCTTGACGACGCTCAGGCAGCAGCGCGGAAGATAATGTCCGCTGATTAGGTCAGTACCATCTGCGTAAGCAGATGGATCAAGATGCATGGTGAAAAATAACGGAGTCTGCTTGATCCAGCCACTTACGCGGCTGGTACTGACCGGTGTGTGATCTGCATAATCCGCGTATTCCTTTCTTATTATGATCGCATGTTAGAGTACCCGCCATGATTGAACTTGAACTTACCGACGACCACCAGGCGCTGGTCCAGACTGTGCGCGAGTTCGCGCAGAAAGAAGTTGCGCCTTACATCAAAGAATGGGACGAGAAGCAGGAAGCGCATCCCGAAATTTTCAAGAAGATGGCCGAGCTGAATCTGCTCGGAGTCTGCATCCCTGAACAATACGGCGGCGCCGGCTTCGATTACATCTCGCTCGGTCTGGTGTGTGAAGAGCTTGAAGCAGTCGATACTTCTTTGCGCGTCGCGATGTCCGTGCACACGGGTTTGAATTCACTGACGCTCTACGCCTGGGGCACCGAAGAGCAGAAACAGAAATACCTGGTGCCGCAGGCGAAGGGCGAAAAGCTGGCGACCTATGGATTGACTGAGCCGGGCGCAGGTTCCGACGTCGTCGGCGCGCGTTCGACGGCGCGGCGCGATGGCGATGACTACATTCTGAACGGCGAGAAGATGTGGATCAGCCTCGCCGATTTCGCCGACAACTTCCTTTTCTTCTGCTGGACCGACGAAGAGAAAAGACGCAAACGCGATCATACCGGCATGTCCTGTTTCATCGTCGAGCGGACGATGAAGGGATTCACTTCAGGAACGATTCACGGCAAGCTCGGCATTCGCGCCGGCAACACCGGGTATTTTTCGTTGCAGGATGTCCGCGTGCCCAAAGAGAACCTGATCGGCGAATTGGGCGAAGGCTTCAAGATTGCCATGTTCGCTTTGGAGCAGGGCAGGTACACGGTCGCGGCGGGCGCGACGGGTGTGATTCGCGCGTCGCGTGATGCGTCTGTGGCTTATGCGCTCGAGCGCGAAACCTTCGGGACGAAAATCGCAAACCATCAGCTGGTCAAACAGAAAATTGCCGAGATGGAAGCCGATTACTGGATGTCACATCTGCTCTGGGCGCGCGCCGGTTGGTTGAAGAATGAAGGGCGGCCGAGTGGCCGCGCGACGTCGTTAGCGAAATGGCAGGCGACGGTGCGCAGCGAAAAGGCCGCATCGATGGCGATTGAAGTTCACGGCGCCAACGGATATTCGAATGATTATCCGGTCGAACGTTATTTGCGAAACTGCAAGGCTGCGGTGATCTATGAAGGTACGCGCGACATTCACACCTTGATGCAGGCTGACTGGGCTTTGGGTTTGAAAAAAGAGAAGCCGGCGCGCAAGACCTTGCCTGCATGGAAGCCGGCAGAGACACGCAGCACCGCGGCGTCTTAGTGCGCGCGGATCTTACTACCGAGGCGCCGCCGAAGTATGCGCCACGATCCAGTCACCCATCGTCTGCAGTGCTATCGGCGCAATCGTCTCTTCGATGGTCCCATACTCAGAGGGAGCGCCGGTCGCGCTGGTTTGAAACAGATGATTTAGTTTCGGCAGCAGCACGATTTTGTAATCGCGATTGCCTGCTTCCTTCAACGCCTGATCAATCGCAGCTAAATCTGCTTTCGCCGGAACCTGCACGTCCAATTCACCATTCATTGCGAGCACCGGCACCTTTACCTTGGCCAGTGTCGGCCTCGGATCGTAGCTCAGAAAGAATCGGAACCACGGAGATAACAGCAAGTCCATCTGCGCTTTAGCCGCCGCTATTTGGGTTTCGAGCTTCTTGCGCGCGCGTTCTTCGGACTTCGCGCGATCGGCGTCGAGCTTCTGCCTGGCAATGGCGGGATCCTTTTCTTCCTTGATGATAGCGAACCGGCGAGCGCTCGCAGCCTCGACTTCCTGAACCTGGTTTTCGCATTCCGCCGCGGTGATCAGAC
>DATANL010000366.1:0-5215 GCA_036266295.1 Pyrinomonadaceae bacterium
ACAAGGAATCGCAGCGAAAAGTGGATCCCGATCCTGCACCGTTGCGCTATCTTCGGGAATACAGCAGTTTTCTTACTCCCAAAGCGGGTCTGTTCACGATCGATACCTGGACGTTCCTGGGAATCTATTTCCGCAACCTGCTGCTGAATTGGTTCGTGTTCATTCCACTCCTGCTTGCTGCTTTGATAATTCCCCGCCTGCTCCTATCCATGACGTTGGCCCAGCCCGAACAGAATGACTTGACGCCACCGGTGTTTGCGCTCTCGGCGGGAGTCTTTATCTATGGCAGGCATCTTTTTTTGATCGCCGGGTTTGTTCTTGGGGTCTGGGCGTTGGCTTATATAATTTTCAATCGCCCGGGAGTTCGAGCACAGTTACTCCAGCGCAGTAAATTCTGGAACGACGAGCCGAATAAGCAAACAGATCAGACAGCCGAGCACATTTACCAGCGGCGCTTTCTCTTGTTCTGCCTGATACCGCTGATCATGTCGGCAACTTGCCTGACGACTTACTGGGCCTGGTCGGCTGAGTTGAAGCACGTAAAGCCTTGGTGGGTTTTTGTCGCCTTCGGATCGGCGTTCACATTTCTGAGTTGGCTCATTGCTTCGATCGTATTGCGCCGAATTTTCCATCTGCGGGAAATTCTCAGCACAGAGGTTGCAGCCGAACTCATCTCGCTGCTGATCGCCGGCGTCCTGGGAGGAATTATCTTCTGGGTCTTTTCATATCAAAAGTTGAGCGATCCAGTGATCGGGTACGGACCGATCGACAGCGCCGGACACACCTTCGCGTGGGATGTTTGGAGCGGTTGGACGGCCTGGCACACTGAAATTTACGTTTGCCTCGGGCTTCCTATTTTCGTGCTTGCCTATCTCGCCGCGGCCACGTTGTTCGTAGGCATCTCGAGCAAGATAAGACTAATTGAAGACGAGGACAGGGAATGGTGGTCGCGCCTTGGCGCCTGGATGCTGATCGCGCTCATTGCCTGGCTCGTGACTAACGTCCTGGTAATCTTTGGGCCGATCCTACTCCTCCATTCGCCCAAGCTGGTGAGTTCCGTGGGTGGCGTGTCCGGGTTGATTGCGGTCCTGGTGGGCCGTAGTTCGAAATCGAAAGGACCGGGAAAACCGCCGAACGAAGAAGACAAAAAGAGCGTCGCCGCCGGACTGGGCAGTCGCTTGCTGCCCCTTGCTGCGGCCATTTTCATCAGCGCCGTTATTGCCTTACTTTCGCTTGCCACAACTGGAATCATCCAGGGCTTAAGCCTGGTAATAAATGAAAGGCCCGGGCTGGCTGGATTTAAAGAGTACTTGAACAATGTCCCCGAAAACTTGTCAGAGCCAGGTTTCTCAAAATTCATCAAGTACATCTTTGCCGACGTACACGTGGCCGATTCTTTTCAAGCCGCGAAGATCGTTCATATGAACGTGCTTCACCACACTTCGATCTGGTTCGAACTGGGGCTGGGCATTGGGCTGTTGGTTTTCGGCATCCTTGTGGCCCGGGCCATTAACCTGAATCTGTTTTCGCTGCATGCGGGCTATCGTAATCGCCTGATTCGGGGATTTCTCGCGGCGTCTCGGCTGGGCGATGAACGCGATCCAAACCCCTTTACCGGGTTCGATCCAGCCGACAATCTGCACATGCACGAGCTGCGGCCGTCTCTTTTT
Organism: Pyrinomonadaceae bacterium; assembly: GCA_036266295.1. Classification (GTDB taxonomy): domain Bacteria; phylum Acidobacteriota; class Blastocatellia; order Pyrinomonadales; family Pyrinomonadaceae; genus UBA11740. The sequence continues at coordinate 1,671 of DATANL010000366.1, forward strand.
GCGGAAGGCGACTTCCCTGACCCCGTAGCGCTCGCCAAAGCGCTCAGGGACACGCACGACCCTCTGGCAGCTTACTTGATGGGTGAAGGATTGCTGCCACGCATCAGCACGTTTGCCAGCGTCGATACGCCCTCGCCTCGATTAATCGCGGCCTTGCGCAAAGACCTCAATTTGGTGCTTCAACAAAACGATTTTGCTTTAAAGGCGCAGCATCTCATCGGTCCCGCTGAAGAGCGCCCGGACATGCAAAGTGACGACCGGGTAATCCGTAATCGACGATTCCTTTCGACTAAGTACGGCGGTCTCGTACGATCAATCAATGAGCAACTAACTGACGGCAACTCAGACCGCCAGAACCACCCCGATCCGGTTAGCCGCGAATCCAAATTATTTCACGTGGTGAATACCACTCTGAATCTGGTAGGGGGCGATAATCTTGCCTGGCAACAGCGAAAGGCCGAGCCGTTTACTATCAGTCCACTCCATTCGGGTTGCTTTCGACTCGGGTACCGCGACTCGCGGGATTATGGTGGCCATGACACTTACGGAATTTCATTGGGCACCGCCGCCGCCATCTCTGGCGCGGCCGCGAGCTCGAACATGGGTTACTACACTACGTCACCGCTAATCTCGCTGTTGTTGACTTTCTTCAACGTCCGGTTGGGATGGTGGCTGGGGAACCCGGGCGGTGCCGGACAAAAGACTTATCAGATGCCGGGGCCACGGTATTCGATAGCGCCGATTCTTTACGAGGCCCTCGGCTTAACTAATGACAAGAACAAGTATGTTTACCTGACTGACGGCGGACATTTTGAAAATCTGGCGGTCTATGAGATGGTGCTGCGGCGTTGCCTCATAATAGTAGCCAGCGATGGCGCTCAGGATGGCGATTATCGGTTTTCGGACCTGGGCAATGCTGTGCGTAAAATCAGGATCGATCTCGGCATTCCAATTGAGTTTCCGTCAGTGCCGATAGGCTTGAGTTCGATTGGCAACGATGGAAAGCCGAATACCTACTGGGCGCTCGGCAGGATTCGCTACTCGTGCGTCGACGGTGCTGACGCCGAGGACGGTATTTTGCTTTACATCAAACCGGCGGTCTATGGCGAGGAGCCACGCGACGTGCTTGAATACAAAGAGAATTATCCGGCATTCCCGCACCAATCAACCGGCGATCAATTTTTCGACGAGCCGCAGTTTGAAAGCTACCGCATCCTGGCATCATTCATCATGGAAAAGCTACTCGGTGAAACTTCGAAAGACTTAACCCTCGACAAGATGATTAGCCGAGCAACAGGGACATTAAAAGAATTCGAACGAATTCCACCAGACTTTGAGAAATGGCTGATCGAATCAGTCACGAGATAAGAACGCAGAGAGGACATTTATGCCAGTACTGAGACAAGGTTCATCAGGTCCGGACGTTCAGGACCTGCAACAGAAACTCAAAGACCTCGGATTTGACCCGAACGGTGTCGACGGGAACTTTGGCGCCGGCACGAAAGCCGCAGTCATAGCTTTTCAGCAGAGCCAGGGCCTGCAAGCTGACGGCGCGGTTGGCCCGGGAACTATGGCCGCTTTACAGGCGGCGACGGGCGGCCCGCAGGAGCCGGCTGCTGTTGTTCCCGACGTCACTGCTGGCGCTGCCACCAGCGCCGCAGCATCCGCTCCCGCCGACGCGTCGGGATTAAATCTTGCGGCGCTTGCGGGTAAGATTCCGCAAGGGGTAATCGATCAAATTCCGGAAGCCGCAAAAGATTTCAATATCACTTCAAACCTGCGTCTGGCCCACTTCCTCGCGCAGTGCGCGCTGGAATCGGTGAACTTTACTGCGGTAGTTGAGAACTTGAATTACAGTGGTCCGCGACTGCTACAAGTATTTCCCAAATACTTCAAGAACGTCGACGTGAATGCGTATGCTCGCAATCCGCAGAAGATCGGCAGCCGCGTTTACGCGAACCGCATGGGCAATGGTGATGAAGCATCCGGAGACGGGTTCAAATATCGCGGGCGCGGCTACATTCAGTTGACCGGGAAAAACAACTATCAGGCGTTTTCCGGTTTCATCGGTGAAGACTGCGTCGCTAATCCGGATCTCGTGGCCACGACTTATCCGCTCGCTTCCGCAGCGTTCTTCTTCAACTCAAATAACCTTTGGACGATCTGTGATCAAGGTTCAAGCGATGCGACGGTCACGGCGGTAACCAAGAGGGTGAATGGCGGAACGCACGGCCTGGCAGAGAGACTTCAGTTCTTCAAGAAGTTTTTTGCCGCGTTGAGTTAAAGAAACGAAAAGTCTGGGGCCCTGAGGTGAAGATGCGTCTGGGCCCACAGACAACGGTCTCCGCTTGAAGCGAGTCGTCAGGCAACAACTGGCGTGTACTCCTATTCTTCGCCGCGCGAGAATCCGGCTACTAAATACTTCGCTGATTAATGTCGCGAAGAATAGTTTCTGAGCGTCTCCGGAAACACGCGCACACCTTCGGGCATTTGCTCCATCGAAATTTTGTTGGCGCCGGTGAGAATGTCGCGCGCCGTCATGCCATAGACCTGCACGTTGTCTTCATTGTCGGGCTTGATCACCACGCCTTTTAATTCGAGTCCGGCAAACGCACCCTTGCTGCGCGAATAAGAGAGTATCTGCGCATTGAGTTTCGCGTCAGTCGAAGCGCTCGCCGATCGTCCCACCGGCCCGGCCGCCGCACTTCCCTCGCCGCCGATTTCAAATTTGTCGCTCAGCAGCGAATCGACCGCATGCTCATTCATGAACAGCAGGATGTAGTCGGTTGAGGCGACTCCGATTTGCAGGCCGACGCTGCCGCCCATCAAATCGAAGAAGGCCGGCGCGCTCCAACCATTCGCGACCCGGCGGCTGATGACGCCGCTGCCGCCGCGGCCACCCACAATCAAACCGCCTTTCAGCACGCCGGGAAAGACTGCGACGGCTTCAGCTTTATCGAGCAGGTCCTTCGGTATCGATTTCTCGCGCGTGCCCATGATTTGCTCGAAAACGCGGGCGGCTCTGGCGGACTGCTCCGCGGCCTCGCGCGCTTTCTTTGTGTTGCGGTCACGATTGTCCTGGGCCACTGCGATTGAAGCGCAAAGGCAGATTAAAAACAGCGCGAATGAAATTGGTTTCATAGTTGTGTCTTGAATTATTTTAAGGCAGGCAAGATGCCTGCGTACCGCACGCACGGATGCGTGCGCTCCTACTTCGTTGAATATCTTGCCAGCGTACGCGGAAAAATTCTTACGGCCGCGGGCATTTTTGCCAATGTCATCGCCGTCCCCGGCAATAACAACTCGCGCGCTCGCGTTTCATAAACGCGGCGGTTCTCATCGTCATCGGGTTTAATTACCACGCCCTTGATCTCCAGACCGGCGAACAAGCCCTTGCTGCGCGAATAAGAAATAATCGCCGCTTTCAGCAGCGCATCAGTCGAAGCCGATGCGCTCCGCCCGACCGGCCCGGCTACCGCACTGCCTTCGCCGCCAATCTCGAACTTGTCTTTCAGCAAACCGGCGAGCGCATCTTCGTTCATGAA
>DATANL010000367.1:0-2900 GCA_036266295.1 Pyrinomonadaceae bacterium
CCGCCACCGCTACGAATTCAACCCCACGTTTCGCGACAAGCTGGAAAAAGGAGGACTCGTCTTCAGCGGCATCTCTACCGACGGCAAGTTCGTCGAAATCGTAGAGCTGAGCCGCGACGAACACCCCTGGTTCCTGGGCTGCCAATTCCACCCCGAATTCAAATCAAAACCGCTAGCGCCCCATCCGCTCTTCGCGTCGTTCGTGCATGCTGCGTTTCAGAATAGATTGCAGACTGAGACGGCTTTGGAGCAGATCGTAGAAACGGAATCAGCCGCAGTCGACCGAGCAATAACCAGCAGCAAAAACTGACGTGATATGCAGATTGCGAACTGGCTTACACTGCTTGCTTCCTTCGTCGCGTTGCTTTCCGTGTTCCTCTCTTATCGTCTCGCCATCCGCCAGATTAAAGCGGCCTCGCGGGAGACCTCAAAGAAGCTTCGCGCTGAGATACTTCTTAAAGAACAACAAGTGTGGGTGAGAGAGTTTAGGGAAACGATCAATGAAATCTTGTATCTTTGCGATCCTGATCTCGACCGGCTTTCCCCGTCGCGTGCGGAACGGCTTCGGCTGGTCACTCGGCTGGCGCACAAAGTCGACTTGCTTCTTCCAGTTGGCCGACCGCACGTCGATCTCATCAGTGCTATAACAGCTCTGTCGGATCTTATTGAAGCAGGGGGATCCTGAATTAGATCGGGAAAGATACGAGCTCGCGTCTCAAACAACTATAATCGCTCGTCGAATACTTCGGGATGAAGTTCTGAAAGTCGAGTCCTCGCTTGAATGTTGAATTCAACATGACAAGGATTGTCACGACTGGTGGCTAGGCGGTCACGGCTGAGATGCACTTCTCGTAAACAAACTCCGGATCGAGATCGACGCCGCAGTCCCATTCAATCGTGTCGAAAGAAACGCGAACGCGCTTGAACGTGTCGTAATCTTTCAGTTGGCGGAACACTCCGAAATCAAGCATTGGTTTGATATCGAGAACGCCCGTCTCGCCGTTCTCAAATACGATTGACAGCGTGTAATCCTCGCGTGGCGAAACTTCTTTTACTGCTGGGTTCATAGCTTTCCTTACTTGAGTGGCTCAATTTTGAAAGGCTCCTCGCCGTTAGAGACGAGACGCCAATCGGCCATTAACTCTTCCTGATGCAAATCTGCCCAGGCCAACACCAACCTCGTCTGTCTTGCGGGCAGATCTCCTTCCATGATTTCGCACGTTTGTATATCCACCGTTGCCTTGTACTAATTGTAATATACATGGAAGTGCGGCGGCGGATGCTCTCTTGGCGCAAAGTACATCCGAACGATGATGCCGTAGAACATGGAAATCGTCGGCATGCGCGCATTATGGCAAATTCATCGGATTGCAGCGAGTGATTTACCGTCTGCGAATGCCCCGCAAGTAGCGGCATTCAGTATTGACGTGCTACGTATCCCGGCCTATACTGCCGCCCGTCGCTTCGTTGTTTGCTAGTTTCTTCAATTGGTTTTGAGGTGGTCGCGTTCCCCGTGCGTCTGCCGCCCCAACCTGACTCAACGGCGCTCTCTAGCGAGTGCTGAGGTTGTTCTCGTGAAGTTGTCCCGACACCTGCCGGTTTTATCTCTCTTCATAGTCTCTTTAAAGGTGCGCGCAAATTTGGAGTACGCCGACTTGTCGGCGCTTTGGTCGGGGTTTCGGCTGGGCGCGATGGCGCTGTTGCCAAGTAGATTCGACTCGTGTGAGGACAAGGTGGTGCGGCGGAAAGCGGCGACTAGTCGCCGCACTCCAAAGGCTGCCGCATGGAAATCGGACGATGGCTCCGCGCAGATTCGGGTTTCGTCGAAAATACGCGGATTTTCAGGGATTCTCGTCGGCCTGACGGTCGCGAAAACGCAGCTCGGGGCCGCGAAAACGCATCTCGGCATCACGAAAGCGCATCTCGGCGACGGGAAAACGCGTCTCGGCAGGTCGCGAAGGCGAATGGGCTCGCTGCGAAGACGGCTCGCCGCTGCGAAAGCTCGGCTCGGAAGTGCGCGAGCACGATTCGCCGAAGCGCGGAAACAACTCGACAGTTCGCGACTACCGCTCAGCGCCACGAAAACCCAACTCGGCTTACCGCGAACGCGGCTCATCATCCCGCGGAAGCCGCTAATAACCCCGCTAATACGATTCTTCATTCGGCAACTCGAACCGGGAGGTTCGAGAACGCACGTCATCATCAGGAAATGCGCGCTCGTTCTTTCGCGAGCGCGACTCACAGGCGCGCCGGCTCGATTCAACTTTCGACCGAGATGGTTGGGCTCCGATCAATTCGGAGTGGCGAGCCGGGTTTGGCGCAAACCTTAACCTCATAACCTAAGGAGAATGAAGATGAATAACGATCAAACCAATCGCGTCACGATGTTCAAGACGACCATTGGAGTGCTCGACGAGAATGAGGTGATCTGGAATCCGATGGTGCCGTTCGCCGACGCGGTGACGCGTTTCAAAAACAAGGTGAGCGCGATCGATACGGCGGCGCAAAAGCAGGAGAGGCCGACGGGCGCGACGGAGGACAGGGCGGGTGCGCGCGATGCTCTCGAAGATGCTTTGTTCCTGATGTGCGAAGCGCTCGGCGTTTTGGCCCACACGAGTAGGGACCAGGATTTAATTGCACTGACGGATATCACTCGTTCGGGAATCGACAAGCTGGATGTGGAAGCGCTGTCGAACCGGGCGGCCACCGTGCTGGCCCAGGCGAATGCGCGCAAGTCTGAATTAACGACGTTGAAGGTGACGCAGCAGAACATAGATGAGTTGACTCAGGCCTTGCTGGAATACAACGAAGTGAAGTCGGGTCCGCGTCAGGCGACGACGGCGCGCATGGTCCAGACTGAGGCGCTTGCGACACTCATCCGGGAAGCTAATGACATTCTG
>DATANL010000368.1:0-1503 GCA_036266295.1 Pyrinomonadaceae bacterium
CCAGGCTTTGCGTTCTTGTTTATTCACGACACGCATTTACAATGTAGCCGAATCCAGAACCTGAATCTTGATATAGCCCGACAGCAGTTTGCCAATCTGAAAAAACTCATGGAACCGAAACCCGCCACGACTAATACAGAAGAGAATCTCGATCGCGCGACGTTGCTCAAGAGGACGAACGAGCTGGCGAATGAATTCCTCGATGGCGTTGCACAGCGTCCGGTGGCGCACCGGGTTGATTTCGAAACCTTGCTGTCCAAAATGCGCGGCGAGGGTCTTTCAACAGATGCCGGCGATCCCGTCAGGATAGTGGAAGAGCTGTCGGCACTTGCCGACGAGGCGGTGGTCGCAACGGCGGGCCCGCGATACTTCGGGTTCGTGGTCGGCGGCGCGTTGCCGGTGGCGCTGGCAGCCGATTGGCTGACCGCCACGTGGGACCAGAACGGTGCATTCTTTGCTCACTCTCCGCTCGCGGCGGCAGCGGAGCAAGTCGCCGCCGCCTGGCTCATCGATCTCTTTGGACTCGACCGCGGCGCGAGTGTCGGGTTCGTTACCGGCGGCACCATGGCGAACTTCACCGGTATCGCGGCCGGAAGACACGCGCTCTTGAAACGTTTAGGGTGGGACGTGGAGAAGCAGGGGCTGATGGGTGCACCGCCGATCGCCGTCGTCACCAGCGACGAGTCACACATGTCGATCTTTGCTGCGCTCCAAATGTTAGGTCTCGGGAGTGAGCGCGTCGTCAGAGTGCCGGCCGACGAGCAAGGCCGAATGCGGGTCGATGAACTACGCCGCACGCTCACGCGGATTCAAGCCCCTGCGTTGGTTTGCGCGCAGGCGGGAAACGTCAACACGGGCGCATTCGATCCCATCGCCGGCATCGTCGACTGCCTCCGCGATTTTAATAGTTGGTTACACGTAGATGGCGCGATAGGTTTGTGGGCGGCCACATCGCCGGCCCAGCGATCGTTGATTCATGGAATTGAAATGGCCGATTCGGTTTCGACCGATGGGCATAAGTGGCTCAATGTGCCTTACGATTGTGGCCTCGTGTTCGTAAAGGATGCCGCTGCCCACGTCGCGGCGATGTCGCTGAATGCACCGTACTATGTGACCAAGGGAGCCAGCCAGCGTGATAACTGTGACTGGGTGCCCGAGGCTTCCCGCCGCGCACGTGGCTTCACTGTCTATGCATCTCTGCGGTTTCTTGGGCGGAACGGCGTCAGTGATTTGGTCGAGCGCTGTTGCCGTCTGGCGCAGCGAATGGCCGATCGGCTCTCGCGCGATTCCGCGGTGACGATCTTAAATGACGTAGTTCTGAATCAGGTGTTGGTGCGCTTCAAAGATCCGTCGGGTGTGAATGATGATGAATTCACGGCCGAGGTGATTCGGCGGGTGCAGGAGGACGGGACCTGTTGGCTGGGCGGCACCACCTGGCACGGCATGCACGCGATGCGGATTTCCGTTTCCAACTGGTCGACGACTGAGGAAGATATCGACGTG
>DATANL010000369.1:0-2325 GCA_036266295.1 Pyrinomonadaceae bacterium
TCACTCTCGATACTCGTCTGGCTGGATTAGAGCCAACTCAGTTGAGTGGTCTCTACAGGCAGATCATCGAGCGAGTCAGGGAACTCCCGGGTGTTCAGTCGGCGACCATCGCTACGTACGCTCCAATCAGCGGTCATGGGAGAAACAGCACTGTCACGGTTAATGGATACACACCGAGACCGGGCGAGGATCGGGACGTCAATGACTTCTTAGTGGGACCGGATTACGGGAAGACGCTTGGCGTGCCGCTGCTGCTGGGCCGCGAAATCGACTTTCGCGACACACCGTCGAGTCAAAAGGTTGCGGTAGTAAATCAGTCGTTCGTCCAATCGTTCTTCCCCGGCCAGAACCCGATTGGTCGCCGATTTTTCTTCGGCGATCAAGACGATCCGGAACGCGGCGAAGATCTCGAAATCGTCGGAGTCGTCGGCGACGTTCGATACGACAGCGCGAAACAGGAAGCCGGACGCACAGCCTACCGGCCGATTCTGCAGGTACAGGATTCCGACGCCTACAACAGCAACATAGAGATTCGTACCACGGGCGAGGCCGCCAATCTGGGCCCCACCGTGCGAGCCGTGCTCAAGCAGATTGATGCGAACCTTCCCGTCTATGACGTGACCACTCTGCGCGAACAGTTGAGCGGCCGGTTGCAGCAGGAAACGCTCGTGGCTGAGTTGGCCAGCTTTTTCGGATTGCTCGCGCTGCTGCTGGCCTGCATCGGTCTTTACGGTGTGATGGCCCACGGTGTGTTGCGGCGCACGAAAGAGATCGGCATTCGTATGGCGCTGGGCGCTGAGCGCCGTGGCATTGTCTGGATGGTAATGCGCGAGACGCTCGTGCTCGTCGTCGCCGGAATCGCTGTTGGGGTGCCGGTGGCGCTGGGCGCCGCACGTCTTATTTCCAGCCAGCTATTCGGCTTGAGTCCGGCAGATCCTTTGACGCTGGTCGCAGCGGCCTTAGTACTCATCGGAGTTGCATCACTGGCTGGTTTCCTGCCGGCGCGGAAAGCTTCGAAAGTAAATCCGCTCGTGGCCCTGAGATACGAGTGACACCGAGAAAGGTTTATGGCTCGGCCCGACGAATTTAACAAACATGAATGGAGTTGAGATGAAAAGGAAGCTTATTCGCACAGCCGTTCAGGTTGGATTATTGATGTTTGGCAGCGTCCTGCTGCCGGCGGCCTCACACGCGCAAGACAAGTCCGATCGCAGCAACTGGACATGGAACAATTCTGACGGCTCGCAGAAGATTGAAGTCAAGGTCGAGAACAAAGTCGAATTCAATGAAGACTATTCTGATGTCGCCGCCGTTTCTAATGGGGGCGCGTTGCGCATCTATGACAGTCGCGGGCCAAGCACGATTCGATTAGCTATTACTGCCGCGCCGAATGGGGAATTGCGCCACGATTATTGGGTGGATGGAAAATCTCGAGCCTTCGACGCGCAGGGCCGGACCTGGTTGCGTGCGGTCTTGTTGGAAGCCGTGCGTCAGGGACTCGACGCCCAGAACCGCGTCGCGCGGATCCTGCGCCAACGCGGCACGCGTGGCTTGATTGAAGAGATCGCTTATCTCAAGGGCGACTATCCTCGCCGAATCTATTTCGAGGCGCTGCTGCAAATAAAGGACGTCAGCAACCAGGATCTGAAAACGGCTTTACGGAATGCCTCAATCAGTATCACCGGCGACTATGAACGTGCTCAATTGCTGATTCACATCGCCGGCGCGATTCTCGCAAAACGCGAACTTACTACCGATTTCTTCGAAGCCGTCGGCAAGATCGATTCAGCTTACGAACACGGCCGGGTACTCGCTGCGGTGCTCAAGGGTGATGAACTGAACAAGGAAATTCTCGGTCAGCTGGCGCAATCGGCAGTCGGAATCAAGTCCGACTATGAAAAGGCCTCGTTCCTAATCAAAGGCGCCGAGAATTATCAGGGCGACCCGACATTGCGGGCGGCGTGGCTGAAGGCTGTTCGCACCATCGGTTCCGACTATGAACATCACCGGGCGCTGACGAGCGCACTTAAACCGAATGAGATCAGCGCCGAAGCCCTGGCAGATCTCGTCAGTTCAGCGGCGCGCATTCAATCTGATTACGAGAAGGCCACGTTTCTGCTCGAGGCGATGAAGCACTATCGCAGTGACGCGCGCTTGCGCACGGCTTTTGTCGAGACCGCGCGGACGATTAGTTCGGAATACGAACGCGGCCGCGTGCAGAAGAGCTTCGATCGGGCGAATTTCTAAAAGCAACCCGCGCGGCGAAGAAGGAGCGGATCATGAACACCGTCTGGCATGACTTGCGATACGGCTTGCAGATGCTTT
>DATANL010000370.1:0-4122 GCA_036266295.1 Pyrinomonadaceae bacterium
TCTCGCGGCGCGACGACAACTTCCTGATCAGCGTCGAGTTGATAAGTGCGCACGACGCAAGACCAATATGGGGCGAGCGGTATAAACGGCGAGAGTCGGAATTACCCGCGGCGCCGGCGCAGATTTCTCAGGCGATCTCCCAGGCGCTCCGCTTTCGTTTGACCGCCGCCGAACAACGGCAACTCGCTAACCGCGAAACCGCCGACCCGAAGGCTTATGAACTGCTTCTCAAGAGTCGCTATCTGAGGAGAGAAGGAAGAACGGAGGACCGAAAGCACGCCGTCGAACTCCTTCACGAAGCCATCGTCGCTGATCCCAAATATGCTCTCGCTTATGCCGATCTGTCTGATTTGTACGGCAGCCTGGTCAACAGCAACGTCCTCGATCAAAAAGAATTCATCCCCAGGAGCGAAGCCGCTGCGCTCAAAGCCCTGGAATTGAATAATGATCTGGCTGAAGCACATCTGGCAATGGCTAATGTCAAGACACACCATTGGGATTGGACTGCAGCCGAGCAGGAGTACCGACGGGCCATCGAGTTAAAGCCCGGTCTCAGTGGAGCGCACGATGCCTATGCGTCTTTCCTTATGATTCACGGCAGAGGTGAGCAGGCATTAATCGAAGCCAAGCGGGCCAAAGAGCTGGATCCGGTTTCCACCGGCTCAAATGTAGCCGTAGTGTATGCGCTCGTCCTGTCCCATCAACTCGATCAAGCTTTGGCTGATGTGAAGCGAATAGTCGAATTGAATCCGGGGAATGCCTGGGCTGAAAGCGTGCTCGCTCAGACTTACGAAGACAGCGGCCAGTACTGGGAATCGCTCGCCGCCTATCAGGCGTCGATCCGTTTGGGTGATCAAAGTCCGGATGCACAGATTTGCCTGGGAACGGCCTACGCGAAGGTGGGCCAGCCTGAGAAGACCCGGGCAATTCTCAAACAATTAAGACGGGGAAAGGAATACGTCTCGCCTCTCGGTTTGGCAATTCTTCATGTCGCGCTGCGCGAGTACGGGCAAGCGCTGGCCTTGCTTGAGCAGGCGTACGCTGCCCACGATCAGCAAATGATTTGGATCGGGATTGAATCGATAGGTGAAGGGGTCTTCGCCAAGGTGGCTGCAGATCCACGGTTTGTTGACCTGATGCAGCGAATGAACCTTAATCCGCCGGGTAATGCCCTCTGCCTCACGGCAAATCGCATTGTGACAGGCGGATGGCGCTAGGCGGCGCGCTTTTGGGTGGTTTCTTTGAAGACGAAGCGCATCAGCCACGCGGGCATGGACCACGTGTGGCCGTCGAGGTCTCGCTTCACCATGACGCGGCTCTGGTCGTTGAAGCACGTTTCGACGACCGTGATAGTCGCTAACCCATCTTCATAAGAACGGCCGACGAGATCGGCGTTCGCATCTGTTTGCGTCTCCGCGCGTCTGGCTCGAAACGGCAGAGTAATCTGTCTTGCGCTCATGAAAACCTCTCTGGGCGATGACTGCGTCGCCATCAACTTAGACTACGAGGCAGTCAAAGAAGTTGTTCAGATCGTACCGGATTGTCCGGGCGATTATGCGAGCGCGAGATTAAGAACACGTGAACGCCATGAAAATTTCACGTTAAGGTTTTGCCGGCTATGTTCGCCAACCCATCCAGCGAAACGAACCAGACACACTATGGCCCAAGCGAAGCTTGCCAGGTTCACTGTGGGTTCTGACGATGTCGGGGAAACCTTCCCTGTTCAGGCGGAAGCCAAAAGATAGCGAATCAGTTAAGAAAAACGCGAGTTTCCCGGTCCGCGGCGGCGCTCGGTTGGCGTTCCAGCGGCAGTTAAGTTATTTTCAACCCGCCCAAAAACCTCTGAAAATTGGTTTAGAAGCAACCTCCGGACAGGGAACCGTCATCTGTGCGTGTCCGGAAAGCGGAATTGTAATGCCAAAAAATCTCGTCATAGTTGAATCGCCGGCCAAGGCCAAAACGATCAATAAATATCTCGGCAAGGACTTCGTCGTGAAAGCCTCGATCGGGCATATCAAAGATCTGCCGTCGAAAGGCCTGGGCGTCGACGTGCAAAATAATTTCGAGCCGGAATACGAGATCATTCCGGATTCGAAAAAACGGAATAACAAAAAGATCGTTGCGGATCTAAAGAAGACCGCGAAAGAGGTCGATGCGATCTATCTGGCCGCTGACCCTGATCGCGAAGGCGAGGCCATCTGTCAGCATCTGGCCGAAGAGATCGTTCCGAAGAAACCACCCAAGCCGGCGTTCCGCGTAATGTTCAATGAGATCACCAAGCGCGCGGTGCAGGAAGCATTCGAGCATCCGAAACAGATCGACGAGAACCTGGTTGATGCGCAGCAGGCGCGGCGCGTGCTTGATCGTCTCGTCGGCTACAAAGTTTCGCCGCTGCTCTGCCGCACCATCGGCGGACGCCTGAGCGCCGGCCGGGTGCAATCTGTTGCTCTGCGGATGGTCGTCGAGCGCGAGCGCGAGATCGAAGCATTCGTCAAAACTGAGTATTGGACCATTGGCGCAAATCTGTCCGCGAACCAACCGCCTCCGTTTGAAGCGCGACTGCTCAAGGTAAGCGATCAAAACGTCAAGACCAGCGGGTTCGATCAGGATTTGAAGAAGAGCGAAATCCTGATTGGGGCGGAAGCCCAGGCCAAAGAAATTGTCGCTGAGGCGCAGCAACAGAACTTCATCGTCGATGACGTCACCACCAAGGAACGCAAGCGCAATCCGGTACCGCCTTTCATTACTTCGAAACTTCAGCAGGAAGCCTCGCGCAAACTGAGTTTCCCGGTTAAGCGCACGATGATGATCGCACAGCACCTTTATGAAGGTGTCGAGATCGGCAGCGAAGGTTCGGTTGGCTTAATAACTTACATGCGCACCGACTCGACGCGGGTGAGTGAAACAGCTTTGGGCGAGTTGCGCGGGTTCATCAATCAGCAATACGGCGCGAATTATCTGCCGGAAAAAGCCATTCATTACCGGTCGAAGAAAGACGCGCAGGATGCCCACGAAGCAATCCGTCCGACTGACGTGGGGCGGACGCCTGATTCGCTGGCGAAATATTTGAAGCCGGAAGAGCTGAAGCTGTATCGGTTGATTTGGCAAAGGTTCGTCGCCTCGCAGATGATGCCGGCGCTCTTCGATCAAACCACCATCGACATTAAGGCGGGCCGTTTCGTATTTCGCGCGACCGGATCAGTCCAGAAATTCGACGGCTTCCTGAAGATCTACCAGGAAGGCCGCGACGAAAAGCCGGAAGACGAAGAGGACGAGCGCACGCTGCCGCTGGTGACGAAAGGCGAGACGCTGGCTCTGAACAAGATCGATCCGGAGCAGCATTTCACTGAGCCGCCGCCACGTTATACCGAAGCGACCCTGGTCAAGGCGCTGGAAGAAAAAGGCATCGGGCGCCCATCGACCTATGCGGCGATCATGACGGTGATTCAGGATCGCGAATACGTCGAGAAGAAAGAAGGACGCTTTCATCCGACCGCCTTGGGCAAGACCGTCAACGACGTTTTGATCGAAGGCGGCTTTGCCGATCTGTTCAATGAGAGTTACACGGCGCGCATGGAAGAAGAGCTTGATGAAATCGAAGACGGCAAGCTCAAGTGGACCGACGCGCTGAAAGAGTTCTACGACAAATTCAAAGACGACCTGGTCAAGTTTCAAAAGTACGCGAAGGACATCAAGGAGAAAGAGACTCCGACCGACGAGGTCTGTCTGAAGTGCAACACGCCGGGCATGGTCCAGAAGCTGGGCCGCTTTGGGAAATATCTCAAGTGCAACAGCTGCAACGCGACGCGCGACGCCGAGCCGCCACCCGCGGTTGAAGCGTCGTCCGCCGCGGACGGTGAAGAAGAGATCGAGAACTGCGAACTGTGCGGCAAGCCGATGCAGTTGAAGCGCGGCCGCTTCGGCCCTTTCTACGGGTGCTCCGGCTATCCTGAATGCAAGAACATCCGCAAAATTTCGAAGAGCGGCAAACTCACCGCGCCACCGCAGCCGCTCGATGAGAAGTGTCCCCTCGATGACGCGCAACTGGTGAAACGCTGGGGCCGCTTCGGCGAATTCATCTCGTGTTCGAATTATCCAAAATGTAAGTACATCAAACAGGAA
>DATANL010000371.1:0-4352 GCA_036266295.1 Pyrinomonadaceae bacterium
GTTCACCCGCAGCGCGCGGCGCCCGTGAAGTATCGTCGAGGGGAAAAAAGCGCGACCGCTCCATTCCACTTGCTGCTGCAGATTCTGCTGAACTCGATCCTGATCGGCAACACCCATCGCGCGCACCTTGGCCGGCAAATATCGGAAGCAACAAACGGCCGTTTCAATTTCGCCGACTCGTTCAAAATCCAGCAACTGATCGAGTCGCGCCGCCAGATGCTGCGTCAATTCGATGTGCCGGTTGACTGTTTCGCTGTATCCGCTTCGGCCCATGAATTTGAAACACATCCAGAGTTTGAGCGAATTGAACCGGCGCGTACCCATCTGGCCATAACGAAAGAAGTCGTATTCCGCATCAGAGAAACCGCGGTCCTCGCTCAGATACTCGGGCGACATATCGAAAGAATTGCGCAGCACCTGCCCACCGTCGCGCACCAGCGTCGCGCCACACGAAAACGGCACGAACATCCATTTGTGCGGATCGAAAGTAATCGAATCGGCCTGCTCGATGCCGCGCAGTTTCCCCTTGTGCGTTTCTGAAAAAGCCAGCGCTCCGCCGTAAGCGGCATCGACATGAAACCAGCAATCATATTCGCGCGCGATCTCAGCCAACTCCGGCAGCGGATCGATCACGCCGGTCGAAGTCGTCCCCGCAACGCCGACGATACAACCGGGTCGCCGCCCCGCATTGATGTCAGCTTTGATGGCCGCGCGCAAATCGTCGAGCCGAATATGAAAGCGATTATCCGTCTTGATTTTCCGCAGACTCTCGCGGCCGTGGCCCAGGATGTCGAGACTCTTCTCTACTGAAAAATGGCATTGTTCAGAGGTGTAGACGGTCATTTCCTGTTCGAGCGCCCACACGCCTCGATTGCCGACGCGATAATCGCCGGCTCGATCGCGCGCGCATTTCAACGCGATCAAGTTTGCTTCCGAGCCGCCGCTGGCCAGGACCCCGAACGCCGGGTCGTCGTAACCGATCAATTCGCACAACCAACGGATGACTTGCGACTCGACCATCGCCGACGTCGGGCCATTGCGCCAGGCTCCGGCATTTTGATTCAAAGATGAACAGAGCGCGTCGGCCCAGACGCCAATCGCGAGCGGCGCCGGATTGAACTGGCCGAAGTAGCGCGGGCTCGGCACCTGCTGTGCGTGGGCCGCGATGTCGCTGGCGAATTGTTCGAGGATTTTTTCAGGTGAAGTGCCGTCGACTGGCAATGGTTCGTCAAAAAGCTTCTGCAGATCGCCCGGAGTCGCGCCTGAGTTGATTGGCAACGAGTCGAGATTGGCCGCGTGCTCGGCGATCAACTTCACCACCGCGCGACCGATCTGTTCATGTTGAGCGCTTAGTGAATCAGTGTTCATGTTATCTTCAGCCGGAGCGATCTAACCAGAAGAAGCGAACAAATGGCAACGGAGCGCGCAGACTTTGCGATAGCGATCGAAACCAATGCGCCGGATTTCGGACTCGAACTATCTGACGATCAAATAGCGCTGCTGGCTGATTATTATGAACTGCTGTTGAAGTGGAATGAGCGTCTGCATCTCGTCGCTCCCTGTTCGCCTGAAGAGTTTGGTATCCGCCACGTTCTGGAATCGCTCGTTTTGCTGCCGCACTTTTCGCCACGGGCGACGGTCGTCGATGTCGGATCAGGTGGCGGCTTGCCGATAATTCCGTGCTTGCTGATTCGCGAAGACCTGCATGCGACGCTGGTTGAATCATCAAAACGAAAG
This sequence comes from Pyrinomonadaceae bacterium, assembly GCA_036266295.1. Lineage (GTDB taxonomy): Bacteria > Acidobacteriota > Blastocatellia > Pyrinomonadales > Pyrinomonadaceae > UBA11740. The sequence continues at coordinate 1,738 of DATANL010000371.1, forward strand.
ACGGTCTTTCTTCGCGAAGCGTTGCGGCTGGTCGCATCGCCAGAACGGGCCGCAGTCGTTAACGCCCGATTTGAAGAGCTCGATTTTCCGGCGAGCGATTTTCTTACTTGCCGCGCGCTCGATCGGTTCTCGCAATTGCTGCCTCGACTGATTGAGCGCGTCGGCCCACAAACCACACTGCTGCTGTTCGCCGGCGACGCTCTGGGCAGACAAGTTCAATCTTTGATTCCCTCAGCCCGACTCGAGCGCGTGCCCCATTCGGAAAAGCGTTTCCTCGTAATCGCGGGCCAAAATCCCAACTTTTCGCGATTCTGACACAATTTTTGGAAGCAAACCCGCATTAGGTTTTTTTACTCTCTGAAAACCAAATAAATAGTTTCTCCAGCCGGCAAACGCCGGCCATAGCGACCTTCGATGTCGCCGCTACGGGGGTTCACGATGCGTGTATTAGCAAAATTCAGTTTGGCGATCGCTGCCATCGCCGTTTCATTTGCCCTGGCTCCGTCGGCCAAAGCCGATCCCATTACCATCAATACCAGTGGCTTTTCATTGTCGAATCTGGCCAATAACACCGGCGGCGTGCCGGGTATGGACGCCCTCGATGGATCAGCCAATACGGTCACGCACAACGTGAACGGAATGGGGAGCTTCGTGGCCTTGTTGAATCCGCTGACTTTTACTACCGGGTTTACCGGTGCTGATTCTGGCGGCGGGCACGACTTCATGTTTTCGCAATTGCTGACAATCAACGGGCAGACACAGGTGCTCAATCTCGTCGGCAGAATCGATATCGATCACGCCGTGGACACGGTGCACATCCTCTCAGCCGCGCCGCTCACCTTTACGTTCCATTCATTTTCCGTGATCGTGAACGTGATCCCCATGGATCTTGAAGGGTTCGGGGGCACGAGCTATGGGCAGTTGAAGGCTGACATCACAGTTACCTGTGATACAGCCGTACCCGAGCCGGCCACACTCACTCTGCTGGGATTGGGATTGGCAGGGACCGCGGCGAAGATTCGTCAGCGGCGCAGACGGAAAGCGTCCTAGGCTTTCGTCACTTCACTATCACTGAAATCGTTTGCTGCCCGGTGATCACGAAATCAGCGGGCGGCAATTCTTTTTCATACAACGGAGAAAGCGTCAGCGCGGTGTAACCGCCGGACGTGCGTTCGTTGTTCAGCGTGGCCACGACCGAGGGCGGCAGGTTTGGTAATTCATTCGATCCAATCACGACGCCGGGCGCAGGCCGCGACAGCTTCAAATACAAACGATCGTTTTTTCTGGTCTTGTTAATCGCCTCGACCAACTGCTTCAATTCGCGCGGCACGAACGATTTCGCCGTCGATGCTTCCTGCACGGTCGAGCCGTCGCCAATCATAATGGTCAATGGTCCTGACGGCGCGTCGAGCGGAATCTGCACTGGAATTTTTTCGATAAACTGTTTGCCTGAATCGGTCCGCACGTAAGCCTGTAGCTCCAGTTTGTCGCCTCGTTCAACCTCGGTTCGATCCAAAGAAATTCTTTCGAGTGTCGCCGCGTTCTTTTCTTCGTTGGACGTGACTTCGATCGTGATTCCCTTGATGTTGACATCGTCAAAGCCACTGCTCAGCAGCGTCTGAGTCGGCGCTGCAATCGAACCGGCGGCCATCAACGCCGCGTTCACCGCCGAGAACCGCCGCTGCACCGCAATCGGCGACTGGCCGGCAATGTTTATCGAGCCGTCGATACTGATTGTCGCTTCGCCGATCGAACGTTCACGCGCCGCGATGCTGTTGAATACGGTCAGATTCAGAAGCAAAGGCGTCAGATACTCATCACTAATAATTTCGTAGTTGAACTGCTCGTTCTGTCCGCGGCTGGTATGCAGGGTGAGCTTGACGGGAATCATCCGCGAGGCCTGGCCCAATTTTCCGAAAATGCCGGTGGCGCGATCCTGTGAAATCGAACCAACCATTCGTCCCGGGACCGTCAGCTTAAATGAATTGTAAGTGTTGGGGATCACGATGACCACGGAACTCTCGGCCATCGGCATGTCGGCGCTGCCGATGCTCAGAAACGGATGACCAAACGCATAAATCTTTTCACCGTCGCGAAACGTAACCGTGCCCGCGGCGGCGACTGAGTAATCACCGCGCGCCAGCGCCACGCTCACCGATGCGCCCGGCATCAGGGTCCTGTCATCAAAACTTTCGAGTGGCGTTATCTTCCCGGCTCCGCCCACCCCCGAGACGGCCATCAATCCGCTGGCTGATAATTGCGACGAGAACATCGAGAGCGTTTCCTGCGAGATGCCGCTGAAGACAACCGGCGTTGCGATAGGCTGAATCTGCTGGCCCATCAACGGCGCGAGGGCCGAGTTGGTGGCCACTGGAGCCACGAGCGTCGTCGCACTGACCGGCTGTTTGGGCAGAGACAATTTCCAATCAACACTCGCGAGCGATGAAAACGATACGACGTGAGCTTCGGTTGTGCGCGGCTTGTCGTTACCACGCTCGAAGATGTCAATCATCTGTTTGATTGGCGTGATGCCGCAGATCGGCTCCTTGGCAAACGGAAAACTGTAAGCGATCGCGCCGACCAGTTTATTGTCGATGAATACCGGTGACCCGGAC
>DATANL010000372.1:0-8579 GCA_036266295.1 Pyrinomonadaceae bacterium
ATCAATAATCGATTCCGAATCAGACTCTTAACTTCGCGGATGGCCGAACTAGTCATCAGCGGCCTGCCACGCTTGCGAAAAACGATTGACATCACGCGTGAGCTTGGATACCCTGCGCGCACCTCGCACGCCTGTTTAATATTCACATGAAGAATCTAACGAAGATGATTATCGTGTGCGCCTGCATGGCCCTGCCGCTGACGATCGGTTTCATCAACATCGGCAGCGCCAGTGCCCAGACGCCGGCACCGACACCCGTTTCGACTCCTGCGCCGGCCAGCCCGACGGTCGCCGCCAGCCCCGTCCCCGCGCCGAAAGTTACCGCGGTCGAAGGTCACCTTGAACTCGATACCATTATCCAGGTTCAAATCGAGCATTTCGACGAGTGGGTGCTGAAGAATGACCCGTCGAAGCTGGTGCCCTACGTTAACGGTCTCGCGATACACGGCGATTACCCCGCAGAGATTCATGCCAGCAAGAACCACGTTCATTTTCATTTGAAAATCACGCCGCAAAACAAGCAGGTGTGGATTGACTTGCTGGGTGAACCGCATGCGATGCGCAAACCCGTCGCGTTCAGTGTGGGCCTCGATAACCAGAGTCCCTTCGATTCTGTTTTTGATCAGAATAATCCGTTGCCGCTGACGGTGATTTCGCCGCCGTACGGCGCCATCGCCGTGGTGATAATCGTTTTCACTTTAGTGCTTTTGCTTTGGTTGGCGCGGACGACCAACCTTTTGCGCGACGGCGGCACGCGCGTACCCGGAAAACTGCGTCCATATAATCTCGGGCGCACGCAGATGGCTTTCTGGTTCTTTCTCATCTACGCGTCCTACGTGACCATCTGGCTGATTACCGACGCCCTCGACACGATTACGCCTTCGCTGCTGGCGTTGATGGGCATCAGCGCCGGCACCGCGTTGAGTGAGGCAATGATCGATTCCGGCAAGCAGCAAGCAAGTGAGAACGACCTGCAAAGTCTTCAGGCTGAAAAGGAATCGCTAGAGCAAACCATTCCGGAAGTTCAAACGCAGATAAGCGCGCTGACCACCAAAGGCGACTTGTCCGCGGAAAGCACGCTCACCCTCAACAGCTTGAATAGACAACTGAACGATGGCCGCCAACGCCTTTCACAGGTGAACCAACAGATTCAGAGCGCGACGCCGGCAACCGACACCGGAGTCAGCAAAGGTTTCGTGCGCGATATCCTTTCGGACGGTGGAGGCTACAGCTTTCATCGGTATCAGATTTTCGCGTGGATGCTGGTGCTCGGAATCATCTTCATCTCGTCCGTCTACAACAATCTGACGATGCCCGAATTCAGCGCGACGCTCCTCGGATTAATGGGAATTAGTTCGGGCACTTACATCGGGTTTAAGTTTCCCGAAAAGTCTTAGAGCCCGTGGCCACGATCGCTGTTCGGCGATTCTGAAGAAGTGACGAAATGAGCGCACCGAGACTCACGGCTTGGCCGCCGGTCCTTCAGACTTTTCGACCGGCAACTCAGTCCGATTACTCCAGTCCTGAAACGAGCCGTCGTAAAGATGCGCGTCGTAGCCGAGGTACTTCGCCACGAAGTAGAGCAGGCTGGCTTGCTGACCGATGTGACAATAGGTGGCGACGGCGTCTTGCGATTTCACCCCCGCGGTATTGAAGAGAGCGCGTAGTGCTTCCGGATTCTTGAACTTGTTGGAATCTTCCACCAGCGTACCGAAGGGAATGTTCTTCGCGCTGGGAATGTGACCGGCGCGCGGCATGCCGCCACCCGACTCGCCGGTGTAGAACTTGTTATCACGCGCGTCGAGGATCGCGACGCCTGGCTTATTGATATTCCCGCTCACCCACGCCGCGTCAACTACCAGTTTTGCATTTGGATGAGGAGTAAAACTTCCGGGCTTCGGCGCGGTGACCTCCGCAGTCGTCGCCCGCTTCTCCGCCACCCAGGCGGGCAGTCCGCCGTCGAGAATCGACGCACGTTCACCGAAGCCCAAATAGTCGAGCGTGAAATAGACTCGGGACGTCGGCGTCACCCAATCTTTCCCGAAGTAAACGACGATGCGCGATTTGTCCGTGATGCCAAACTTCTCGAACGTGGCTTTCAACTGCTCGACCGGCGGCAGTTCGAGGGTCAAACCCTGTCCGCGCGGAGTCGAGAGATCCGACAGCTGAATGTGTTGCGCGCCCGGCAAGTGGGCCGCGTCATAGTCCTTCTTGTCACCTACATGCAGCAGCACCAGTCCATTGTCATTGAGATGCTTCGCCAGCCACTCAGTCGAAACGATCATCGACTCGCGTACTTTCACCTGGGCCTGGCAGACGGTCTGCGTCAAGAGAAGCAGACCCACGATTGCGATTGAATAAAATAACTTTCTCATCGAGACCTCCGCAGCAGTCGATGGTAATACGCGGCTCAGAGTACGGCGGTTTCTTCCAAAGTCCGGCCTTCTGCAAATCGCGTCACGCTCAACTGGTTGGCATCGACCAGATCTGAATGACCCTGGAGAACTAAGTCGGCGGCGATTTTGCCCGACGCGGGTGAATGCATCACGCCGTGCCCGCTGAAACCATTCACGAAGTAGAGCCCTGCGACATTCGGCGCCGGTCCGATGATCGCATGATGATCGGGCGTCATTTCATAGAGCCCGGCCCAGGCGCGGCGCGGATTGACGCCGGCTTCCGCCAACACCGGCACGCGTGAAGCCGCGTGCGTGAGAATCTTTTCCACAAACGTTTCGTCGAATTCAGTTTTGAAGCCCGGAGTTTCTTTCGGATCGTTCCAGGCCAGCAGAATTCCTTTCCCTTCACGCCGAAAATGGAAACCTGTGGACATATCGATCACCATCGGAAAGCGTTGCGGCAGTTGATCGAATGGCTCCGTCGGCACAAGCTGGCGGCGCAAAGGCTCAACCGGCAATTCTGCTCCGGCCATTTCAGCCACCTGGGCGGCCCACGCGCCAGCGGCGTTGACAATGACCCGCGTAGAAATAAAACCGCGCGAGGTCTGTACGCCCGAGATCGATCGCGGCACAAGTGCCGCGTCTAAACGGCTGCCGATTTGTTTAGAGGCGGTACTTGTGCCGCCGCTTCCTTTGTCAGTTTCAATTCCGGTTACTTCAGTATCGAGCCACAGCCGCACGCCTTTCTGTCTCGCGCTGAGCATGAAGCCCATCATCACGCTATGCGGATCGACAAAGCCGTCCGTCGGACAGAACGTGCCGCCGAGAATGTCGTCAACGCGAAGCTGCGGCACCATCTGCGCGATATCTTTCGGCTGGACCCATTCAACGTTCGTGACCCCGAGCGTACTCTGAAGTTCGCGGTTCGTTTTCAGATAGGCGAGGTGCCTTTCGTTGGTCGCGCAGAACAGATATCCATGCGCGCGATAATCGGCAGGGTGGCCCACGACTTCATCAAACTTCGAGAAGAATTCGATCGAATATTTCGACATTTTAATGTTGACCGGCGTCGTGAATTGCGCGCGCACGCCGCCCATGCTCTTCCCGGTCGAGCCCTTACCTTGATGCGCTTCGCGCTCGAGCACCAGCACATTTGTGCAACCCTTTTGCGCGAGATGATAAGCGACACTCGATCCGACGATGCCACTGCCGATGATGACTACGTCTGCGGTTTCCATTTGGATAGCAAAGTAAGAAGTAAAGTGGAAAAAGTAAAGATGCGACCGGCACAATTTATCTTTCAAAAAAAGCGCACCGGCCGTGGTGTCGACCGGTGCGCGAATGAACGAGTCTCGCTCTTTACGCTCAACTCAGAACTTCAACTTCAAAGCAAACTGCATCTGGCGCGAAGAACCCGAATCGCCCGTGGGGAAGCGCGTATTGGTAATCACGCCGAAAGTAGTGCTGCCTACCTGGGCCGTACGTCCGGGCTGGCCGAAGTTCGCATGATTAAAGAGATCGAAGACTTCCCAGCGGAACTCAAGAATCTTGTCCTCACCTACCTTGGTCCGCTTGATGATTGAGAAGTCCGTGTTGTTGAAGGACGGCCCGATGATCGTGTTGCGACCAAAGCTGCCAAAGTGATAGATCGTCTTGCCGCTGACAAAGGCTACCGGCAGAATCGCGACCGAGCCGGCCGGGCACGAGCCCCCGGGACGCGGATCGCAGACCAGATTCGGAAACCACTGCACACCGTTTCCGGTTGCCGCCGCCACCGGCGAGATCGTAATCGGCGCTCCCACGTCCGGACGCAACGTAGCCAGACCGGTCAGCGAATTAGCGTTGGCCGCCGGCGCCCCTTCCGCAATCGCTCCCACGTTACCTGCCAGCAGCGTCACAGGGTTGCCGCTTTGCGACTGGACCACCGTAGAAAGTTGCCACCCCGAGACCAACTGGTTCTTCTTGAATGGCAGCTCATAGAGTCCGCTGATCACGAAGCGGTGGCGGGCATCGAAGTCTGACAAGCCGCGATCGCCTTGCAGGTTGTTGCTGTCCTGGAACGTCACGCCCTGGCCGCTTTGCGAATTAACGTCGATCGACTTCGAGAACGTGTACGAAGCGTTGAATTGAAGTCCGTGGCTCAACCGTTTCGTGGCGGTTACCCACAGCGCGTTGTAACTCGAGTTGCCTGTGCCTTCGCGGTTCGTAATGTTCTGCAAAGGCACCCCGGGAGCGATCGGACTGGTTAGCGATAGCGCCGGGAATGGCCTGACGGCTACCAGCGCCGCGTTGAGAAAAGTCTGGTTCAGATTTCGCGACAGACGCAGATGCGTGCCCTTCGAACCAAAGTATCCGGCCGTGACTGCGAACCCCGGTTTGATTTCACGTTGAATGTTCAAATTCCACGATTGCACATTCGCGGTGTCGAAGTTTATGTCTGCCGAACTCGGAGAGACGGTGGCGCCCGGAACCGCGATGGTCGTGGCATTCGTGAGCTTGACCGTCGGTATGGTTGGCGGCAAGGCTACCGTCGTGGCGAACGGCGGATTCGAGGTGTTTCCGATTACCAGGTTAGTGATTGGCTGCTCAGAAAGAATCGCATACGCGGCGCGCACTGAAGTCTTCCCGGACTTGAATGGATCCCACGAGAATCCCACGCGTGGCTGAAAATTCTTCCAGTTGGTGTGATAAATCGGTGCGATGCCGTGGTTGACCTGCACCAGCGAATTCGTCGCCAGCTGATAAGTCGAGAACCGATCGTACCGCTCAGTCGGCGACATCAGCCAATCCCAGCGCAGTCCCAATTCGAGTGTCAGATTACTGCGCACCTTGTAATTGTCCTGGGCAAACAGTCCCAACGCGCCCTGCGCGATCGCCGACGAAACTTCGCCGAGCGTGACCGTGAATCCGTTGGCATTGCCGGCCAAGAACGCCGCCATGTTGGCGAAGGTAAAGGTGCCCGTGTCGCGATTGGTGTTGTTGTTGTAGAACCGGCGATATTCGCCGCCGAATTTGAACGAGTGGTTCCCGTGCAAATAACTGAGGGTGTCGGAACCGACAAAAGTCGTGTCAGACCTGCCCTGCGGAAATCCTGCCGGCCCGCCCATATTAAATCCGCCGCCGCCCACAGTGATTTGCGGTAAGCCGATTGGGTCGGTGACGCCGTTCTGAATGTTGAAGTCGAGCGGATTCAATTTCGCATTCGGACTGAACAGAATGTGAATGCGGTTGAAACCGAATCGGGCTTCGTTAACTACCTTGCTGCTGATCGTGCGCGTTTCGTTCAACGTAAAAATTTGCCGGTGCGATTCGCGAGTGTCGCCAAAGCCGGGAATATTATTTCCCTGCAAAGTGGGCTCGCCGCGCCGGTCATGTTGAAAGGCGTAATAGCCGTGCAGGCGATCCTTGGCGCTGAAGTTGTAGCCGATGTCTCCGGTAAATTGGTCGATGTCCACCGGCGCAGTTGCCGACCCGCTGGTTAAGCCGTTCGCGGATCTGGGAATCAAGTCCAGTAGTTTCAGGATCGCTGGATCGGTGACTGCGGCCCGCTGCGCATCGGTCGGGACGTTGACAATCGGCAACGTCAGGCCCTGGCGCTGGCGCAGTCCTTCATACGAGAAAAAGAAGAACGCTTTATTCTTGTACTGATGAACTGCCGGCCCACCTTCGCCGAACCTCGGCAAGGTCAATGGCCCACCGAGATTGAACCCGAATTGGTTGCGATGAAACGGCGCCGGCTCGGTGGTACGTTCGAAGAAGTTTCGCGCATCGAGCGCACTGTTGCGGAAGAACTCAAAAAACTCGCCGTGAAATTCATTCGTGCCGGAACGGGTGGCGATATTTACGATCGCGCCTGAGTTGCGGCCGTACTCGGCACTGAACGTCGAGTTGTCGGCTTTGAACTCCTGCACCGTATTGATCGACGGCTGGAAAGTAATCTGGTTCTGGACCATGTCGTTGAGGTTGATGCCGTTAATCATGAAGTTGACGGTGTCTTCACGACCGCCTGCCGTATTTAAGCCAAACGATCCCTGGCCGCGCAGCGGCGCCGTGAGAAAACCATTCTGCGGCGGCGTCACGGAACCGGGAATCAACAAACCGAGATCGACAAAGTGTCGTCCATTCAAAGGGATCTCCTGCACGGTGCGCTGGTTGATGACCTGTCCCACGGAAGTGGTGGCGCTCTCGATGATGGGTGCGTCCGCCGTGACGGTCACACTTTGCTCGAGGCCGCCGACCTCCAGGGAGAAATCTCTGACCACAGTCCGGCCGACTTCGATGGTCAGGTTATTCAGCAGTCGTTTGAAGCCCTGCATTTCCACATTGACTGAGTAATCACCTACCGGTAGTGCGGCGAGTTGGTAATTCCCATCTGAATCGGTTTGGGTCGAGCGCTCGATGGCTGTCCCGACGTTGCGGGCCGTTACTTTGGCGCCGGGGACCACATCTCCTTTTTGATCTCTGACTGTTCCTTGCAGAGTTGCGGTTGATTGGGCCATGGCCGTTACGGCCATGAAAAGAAATACGACAAACAGAAATGAAAGCCTGAACAGAAGCTTGTTGCGGGTGATCATGCGGCACCTCCTCCAATGGAATTCCGGATCTTCTTCGATTCCGGAGGTTAGGTTATGTGCGCGGGAAGAACTGATCTTCGCCTATGCAATGGAAGGGCCGTTCGCAGACGCCGTTGTCGTGCTGTTTTCCGAGCAGTTTTGGCATTCCGAAAATTGTGAATTCAAATCTCTGAATTTTCTGATCCGAGAACAGAGAAATTGAACGCGCAGAGCGGAAAAGTCGTCATCGACTCTCACCAGTCCGTGAGGAATTTCCACCATCGTTCATACACTTCGCTGAACGAGCCGGCACAAAACAGGATTAGCTGAACGTGCGGATAACCAGGATGGGTCTCAAGTTCTGAGGTGGCCGGTGAGGCGCGCAGCGCCGGGATGTAATAGCCCCGCCCGTCAGGTCGGGGTAAACGTTCAATAAAAGAATCGAGGCCCGAACGGGCCGACATACTCATGCCGGTCCTTCGGACCTCTTCAATCATTCTTAATCCCTTACCACGACCTCACGGTCGCGGCTATTGAATGACGGCCCTTCGGGCCTTAGCAATGCGGGAGGAGGAACAATCGTTAACTTCGCGGCGCGATGTAACTTCGTCTGGCCTTAATCACTAATTTGCCTTTTGAGCTTTGAATGGCGGGCGTCACATCCAGCCTGAGCTTTCGCGTGGTGCCGTCGCGCTTCTTATTGGTCGAGACAAACGCGAGATTGTAGCGACTGCGCAAATGATCGATGAGCGTTTGAAAAGTCGTTTCGAGTTTCTTGGGTTCATCGGAGAGGACTTCGCCACCCGTTTCGTTGGCCAGCGTTTGAATGTCCATGTAGTCGGCGCCCGCAACCTTGAATAGCCGACTCAGCCCGACGATGTTCGCGTTCTGAAGCGTCTGGTTTACGCCCGTCGGGATGATGGCGCAGACAACACTGCCTGATTCATAAACCGCGAGGGCCGCGGACTTGCCACTGGGACTGTGCGGGCAATCGAACCAGCGGGTGAATGCGGTAATCACAATTATCACGCGCCGGCCGGCTGGATTACTGGCCATCGTCATGTACTTCGCGGCGTAATCGAAAACAGTGTTAAGGCAATGCCCACCCATCGAGGTTAGTGGCGGAATACGGTTGAGTGACTCTTCGAGCTGAATCCGATTGGTGGTGAATGGCTGGATCAGATCGGTTTTCGTGTGGTAAGCCACCACCGCGACCTCGTCCGACGGTTTCAGGCGATCGAGAGCTTCACGCGCCGCCCGATGCATCTGATCGCTGTAAGCATCAAAACACATCCACTTCGGGCAACATTCAACCGCGTTACCGCGATCGATGAGCAACATCACCGAGAGCGGCAACTGGTCGGTGCTAAAGTGCGTGATCTCCTGTTTCTTGCCGTCTTCGTAAAGCTGGAAGTCTTCTCGATTCAATCCTCCGACAATGCGAGCAGTATCCTTCTGCATCACGAGCGCATCGACCTTAACCAGGTCAGTGTCGACCTTGACGATGTCATCGCTGGATTCGGGTGTCGGCGTCGGCGTGGGAAGTTGGATTGCTGTGCGGCTGGGGCGTCCTCTATTTGTGTTGGCGTTCTGGTTGGGTCTCTGTGAACTGACAGAAGTGCCGAACGAG
>DATANL010000373.1:0-6440 GCA_036266295.1 Pyrinomonadaceae bacterium
GGCGGCAACAACAGTTCCGGCAATCGCAATACGGGCGGCACGCGGCCGCCGATGGACGCGGCGGCGTATAACAAACAAGGCGACGATTTCTTCGATGGCGGCAAATACGATCAGGCCGCCGAATCTTACAAACAGGCAATCAAGCTGCGCGCCGATTACGCGGAAGCCTACCTGAATCTCGGCGAGACATATTTCAATCTTGGTCGTTACGACGATGCCATCGCGGCCGACAACCAGGCGATTTCTTTGAATCTGAAAACGGCAGACGCTTATCGCGCACTCGGCCTGGCCCAACTACAAAAGAACAATTTGCCTGAGGCGATTGCCGCGCTGCAGCGGGCGAATGAATTGAATGGAAACGACGCCGATGTGCGAAATGCCCTGGGCCTCGCGTATTACGATCAAGGCGTCGCCGCCTACAACGCCAACAACTATCCCGACGCGGTGGCGCGTTACCAGGACGCGATCAAAATCAAACCGGATTACGCCGAAGCTTACAACAATCTCGGCGATACCTATCGCCAGTCAAACAAAGTCCCGGAAGCGATCGAAGCCTACAAACACGCGGTCGGAATCAAGTCCAACCTCCTCGAGGCCCACAGCAATCTCTCGATGATGTATGACGAACTGGGCCGCTATCCCGAAGCCGTCGAAAGCTACAAGCAAGTGATTCGATTAAAGCCGGACGACGCCGAAGCGAACAACAACATGGGTTACGCGCTCGGCAAGAGCAAGCGTTGGGCCGAGGCCGTCGTCGCGTTCCAGCGAGCGATTCAATTGAAGGCCGATTACGCCGAGGCCTACAGCAATCTCGGCTGGGCTTACAACAACCTAAAGAATTTTCAGTCAGCCCTGCAGCCGTTGCAGAAGGCCATCGAGTTAAAGCCGAGCTTGCCTGAAGGACACTTTAATATCGGCATAACTTATTCACGTCTCGCCGAGAAGGCGACCACGCCGGACTATAAGCAACAGGCACTGGCCGAATTTCAACAGACGATCCAACTCAAGCCTGCATGGCCGGCGGCACAGAACAATCTGGGATTTGCTTACGGCAACCTGGGCAAATGGAAGGAAGCGATCGCCGCGCATCAGGAGGCGATTCGCCTGAAACCCGATTACGCCGGAGCGCACTTCAACCTGGGCGTCGCGTTTCTGGCTTCAAAGAAAAAGAAAGAAGCCGAAACCGAACTCAAGACTCTGCAGCCCCTGGACGCGGGCTTGTGGACTCAGCTCTACGTGATGATTTATCAGAAGACGCCGCCGAAGAAATGAGAGCGGTATAATGAGATCAGTACCACCTGCGTTAGCGGGTGGTGATCTTTAATACCTACTGAAGGCGACTGACTCAGATGACCCACCCGCTAACGCAGGTGGTACTGACTGGCGCGATCCTTCACAAAATATCCTGCGCCCGTAAAGCGATCACGGTTGCGATTACCAACCCAAAGAACATCACGAGCAGGACAAACGGATCGAGCAGGATATTTCCCCACGGATGCAGGAAGTTGATGTAGGAACTCAGGTCTGCCGGAATCTTTTCGGCTTCCGGCACCTCGGGAGCTTTGCCTAACTTCGGCGCGTCGGGGCGCTTGAGATTCGGATTGTAAGGCGCCTGCTCGAGGTAAGACTTCATCTTGTCCTCGTAATCCTTCATCTTGTCTTCGGCGTCTTTTTTGTAGTTCTCGATGTCCTGCCGCGCCTTCTCGATATTATCGTCGTTGACCTCTTCGACGTGCTTGTACAAGCCGCGGCCTTTGTTCTTGCCCTCGGTATTCGAGCCTTCCTCTTTGAGAGTGTCCAACGACAGCGAGTCAAAGTCGGAACCGGAAAATCGCTTAATGCCGTCGAAGGCCCACGTCGCCGGAATGACTGTGCTGATTACCCGCGCCGTGTTCTGGGGCACGCCGACCAATCCGCAAAAAAGGATCTGCGGAATCAGAATCAAAGGCACCATGCTGGTCGCCATCTCAGAGGTTTTGACAATGGCCGAGATAAAAAGACCGAGCGCGATTCCCACCATCGCAGTGATCAGCACGATGGTCACTTGCGGGATGGCCCAGCCCGGCACGGCCATCAATCCTGTGTAATGAAAAAACTTCAGCGAGCCGTAAAGCGCGATGCACTGCAGGGACACGATCACTGCCAACACGAACAGTTTCGATCCGACGTACGGCAAGAGCCGCAGGTTCACCATGCGTTCGCGCGTATAGACAGCGCGTTCGCGAATGATCTCGCGCGAAGCCACCGACGTTCCAAACCAGATTGCCACCAGGGCCATGACAAAATAAGGAAAGTCCCGCGGCGCGTCGGCGGCGACGACTAAATAAGTCAGAAACGCGATGATCGGCGCCTGGCCAAACAGGATCAGCAGATTGAACTTGTCGCGCGTCAACACCTCAAAGTACCGGCGCGTGAGCGTGCCCCACTGCCTGATCGTGTCGATGATGCTCATGCGCCGCTTTGGTGGCGCGGCCGCGCGGCCGTCGCGCGGCAGACCGCTCAAAGGATCGACGACGTTGCGCCGATACTGCTCGGTCGTTTGAAATTTCTTTTTCCAACCTTCGGCGACCTGCTCAGAGATTTGCTCGCGCTGTTTCTTGTACGCGCCCTTCTGCCCTTTCGTGGCATTCGCCGCGAGCCGCGGGAGAGATGCGAGTTGCTGGTCGATCGGCGCCTCCAGCTTGTCGTAGAGATCTTTGAAGCTGTCAGCTTTCACGTGGGCCAATGCCTCCTGGGGCGCGCCGTAGAAGACCAGCTTGCCGCGCATCAGCACCACGATCTTGTCGAAGAGCTTGACGTTCTCCATCGCGTGCGTGGTCAGCACGACGGTGCGGCCGCTCTCGGCAATCTGGCGGAAGAGCTTCATGATCTTCTCTTCCGTCGCCGGATCGAGACCTGAGGTCGGCTCGTCGAGGAAGATCACCGAAGGCTTGGTAATCAACTCGACCGCGATCGAGACGCGCTTGCGCTGACCGCCTGAGAGTTGCGAGATGGCCACGTCACGCCGCTCAGACAATCCCGTCACGTCCATCACTTCGTTGACGATTTGATCGATCTCACGACGCGACACGTCACGCGAGAGACGCAAACGCGCGACGTAATAAAGCGTGCGATAGACAGTCAACTCGCGATGAATGATGTCGTCCTGGGGAACGTAGCCGATCGATTGCTTGAGCGAATCGAGGTGGCGGTAAAGATCGAGATTGTTGATGAGGACGTAGCCGCTGGTCGCCGGGCGCATGCCGTTCAGCGAATCCATCAGCGTCGACTTCCCTGCTCCCGATGGTCCGAGCAAGCCGACGAATTCATTCGGCTGAATCGTCAGACCCACGTCGTCGAGCAGCCGAATCGTGCCGCCACCCGAACGGTTCTTCACGACTTTCGCGATGTTGATACAGTCGATGCGCGTCTTTGATCGCGTGTCGTAAACCGCGACGCCCTGCGCTGAATCGGCCTGCAAAACGAACGGGCCGATTTGAATTACATCAGACAACTGCACGTTCCGGCGGCCGCTGATGCGCTCGCCGTTGACGTAGACGCCGTTCGTCGATCCGGTATCTTCGACCGCGACGCTGCCGTTGCTCCGCACAAACCGCGCGTGCCGATTCGAGATTTGCAATCCGTCGAGGCGCACGTCGCTGTCGGGCGCGCGGCCTACGGAAAGCTGCGGCCGTCCTTCGAAAGAAAGTTTCAGCAGTAATTGCGGCTGCGTGCCCGCCGGCGGCGTGGTCGGCTGCAACGATCCCGAAGTCGAGACGATCGTCTGGTGCTGGCCCGCCATCTGTCCGAACTGCGGTGGCATCAGTTTTTGACTTGGAGTAGGCGCGCCGGGCTGCAGCGCGCGATGAGCCGGGGCCGGATGCGCCGAATCGGTCAAGCGCAAGCGCGGTCCACTGTTACCGAGCTCGATCTGATCTCCGTCGAACAACGAAACCGTTTCCGTGATTCGCTGGCCGTTAACCAGTGTGCCGTTGAAGCTCTTCAGATCGGTGATCGTATATTGACCGTCACTCAGACGAATTTCAGCGTGGCGACGAGAGACGACCGCGGCATCAGCGTCGATGACGACTTCGCCTTCAGGATCGCGCCCCAGTCGCGTGACTTCTTTGGTGAGCGCGATTCGGCGGGTCTCGCCGGTGCGCGATTCTTCGAGGTCGAGATGCGCGGACGAATCTCTGGACGACCTGCGCGGTTGAGCCGGAGCAGGGGTCGGTGCCGGTGAAGTTTCGGGTTTAAAGCTCGAGCGGCTGGCGTCGTGCACCGTCTCCATTCGACCAATGTCACTCCGCGGCAACTCGTCGCCGGCCGGCGATTGCTCGATGCTCACCACTCGCAGAATTGGGCCACCCGCGCCCAGTTGAATATGATCGCCAACCCGCACGGCCTTCGCCGCAGTCACCTTTTCCCCGTTTATGAAAGTGCCGAAGCGCGAATTTGCGTCGTTGACTGTGCAACTGCCCTGGTCGAGACGAAACTCGGCGTGCTTGCGCGAAACCATCGGCCACTGCTCCTGCGAAAAGAAGTAATGACAGATAGCCGGGTCGCGACCGACGAGCACCACGTCGCTGGTGAACGCGTGCTCGCCATGAAGTTGACCGCTGCGATCCTCTGCGAGTACCAGCTTCATTTATTCACCGTACGGAAGAGCCTATTTGACAGTTGTCATTGGACATTTGTCATTTGTTAATTGGGCTGCGCCCAATCGAGAAATTAACTTGATCTCCAACAGACAGTCGGGCTTTGGGTTTCTGAGACTACGGGCGGAAATGTTAAATGACAAGTGACAAATGGTTACTTCCCGAAACGAAACGATTCGAGCATCATCGGAAGATCACCTTTGACGCCGACATCGCTGACGGATTTCAATTCAGGAGCGAGCGAAGTCGCCAGCATCAAAAGTGTAACGCCATTCTTGCTGCCGTCCGTCGGTGGCACGAAGACACTGACGCCCCAGATTTTGAACTGGCCCCGGTCAGTCTGTTGTGACTGTCCTTCGAATCGAAACTCGTAGGCGTCGTACGGCCCGATCTTGGTTTCGCCTTCGGATACTTTCTGATAGTTACCGATCGACTTCGCAAATTTTGCACTCAAGCTTTCAACTAATCGCGGGAAAGCGCTGCGGTCCAAATCCGCTGAGCCGGCGGACTCGTACCAACCGACAGCAAAATTCTCCTGCGTATAGTTTGGCGGCAGGCTACGCTCGACCTGGACGAAGTTCGTCGCTCCAGCAACGCCGGCACCGGGATCCTTGCGCCAGCGCTCGGGGTAATAAAACGAAAAGTCCACGTAATGCTCGGCGAGCTTGCCGGTTAACTTCGCGTTGGAATTAACGAACTGTACCGCGTCCGCCGGAGGCGAGTATGGCGGCACTTCGATCTTCGGGGCTTCCGGTTTCGGATTGTTCACCTGCGGCGTGCTTTCAACGATCGGCGTCGGTTCAGGGCGGCGCGGCTCAAGCACTGCTACGCGTTTCTTGTCCAGCATCGGCTTTAGGAGGAAGAAATAACCGGCAACGGCAGCGCCTGCGCCCAGGACGAAAAGCACCAGGAGAATTCCCAGGATCAGCGGTAGTTTTGATCGCTTCTTTGCCGTAGGCGGCGCTGACGGCGTGGCGGACGCTGCTGGTTGAGCGGCGCGTGCCGCTGGCGGAGCCACGGGCGGCGTAACTGCGGCCACGGGCGGCGTCACTGCACCCACGGGCGGCGTCGCTGCAGCCACGGGCGGCGTCACTGCAGCCACGGGTGGCGTCGCTGCGGCCACGGGCGGCGTTCCCGCAGCCGGAGTTGCCGCCGCTGCAGGCGGAGTAATTGGCTGACTCGGCGCGGGCGGCGGCGGCGCCTTGTCCTCAGGCGTGGAAACTTGCGTCTTGTAAGGATCGAATGGGCCACTCGACATCTGCGGCAGCTGCTGCGAAATCACTTTCGTGATTTCGTCGTCGAGTTGCGCCGAGTCAATGCGCACCGTCTCGCCCTGGCCCGCGCTGGCATCGACCGCATCCACCAGCGGCGTGCCGTCCTTGGTGCAAAACTTCTGCTTATCGTTCGCGTAGGTAACGCTACACTTCGGACATTGCTTCATTGGCTTGTCTCGAATTAAGAGTTCGCTTTGGCGCGAGCTTCGGTGAGTTTGGTTTGCAGCGCCGCGTTATTTGGATCGAGTTGCAAGGCGCGCGTGAAGGCCCGCACCGCATCTTTGGCGCGACCGGCTTTCATATAACCATCGCCGACGCCGGCAAAGCCGAACGTGCCGGCCAGTTGCTTCCGATCCGCTTCAGACGCGAGATCGACAGCCTGGTCATAAGTCTTAAATGCCTCATCGTAACGTTCGAGTCCGAGATAACAGCGGCCTAGAATCGTGCGCGCTGAGTAAAGCTTTGGGTTCGCGTCGATGGCCTGCTTCAAAACCGGCTCGGCGTCCTCGTACTTTCCGCGCGCCGACAA
>DATANL010000374.1:0-4397 GCA_036266295.1 Pyrinomonadaceae bacterium
GTCTGCTTGCGCCGCGGGATGTAGGACAACGTGACGCTCATCCCCTGGATGATGGCCCGCGTTGAATCGATTACTTCAGAAAGGATTGACATACCGGACCTATTCTACACAAACGATCCCCCGAGTGCAGCGCGGATAGCGGCCGATCGGCCCTCAGCGGTTTAGACCTCCCATGAAGAGCGCTGCGCCGTACAGGACCATCAACAGAATCCATACCACAAAATAAAGCGCCGAAGTGGCGATGCCGGCAATCGCGAACGGCTTGCCGCCGTTATGCTCAGGGTCGTTCTTGATTTGGACCAGTTGATAAGCGCCCAGCACGATGGCCACGATGCCGCTGACCACGCCGATGCTGCAGCACCAACCGAACGTGATTGTAAAGATGCCGCAGCACATCGAGGCGATCGCCAGCCCCTGTTTCTGACCTTGCGCGTATGGCGGCGGTGGTGGCGGCTGCCAACCGGATTGCATTTGCTGTGGGGGTTGAAATTGTCCCGATCCAAATCCGCCGGACGGCGCGCCCATATTCGACGGCGGCACGGGCGGCGGCACGGGTTGCGATTGAAACTGCCCGGAACCCAAACCACCTGACGGTTGCTGCCAATTACCCGCGGGTGGCGGAGGTGGTGGGGCCAGGATGGTCGGCGGCGGCTCATTCGATTGCGCGGGTGAGTCGTCAACCAGCGTCGTCCCGTCCTGGGTACAGAAGGCCAGCCAGTCCTCTTCAAATGTTCGATTGCAAGTTGGGCAGCGTCTCATCAGTTTTGTCCGTTATCAGCGGTCAGTGGTCCACAACCAGGTCCTAAACTAATTCCAGCCGGCTAAAAAAGTACGAGATTTCGATCGCGGCGTTTTCGTCCGAGTCGGAACCATGCGTCGCATTCTCGCCGACTGAGCCACCGAACTCTTTTCGAATGGTTCCTTCATCGGCTTTCGCCGGATCGGTTGCTCCCATCAGGTCGCGCCAGTCCTTGACCGCGCCATCTTTCTCGAGCGCCATGACCACGCATGGGCCACTCGACATGAATTCGGTCAACCCTTCATAGAACGGTTTGCCGCGATGAACTTCATAGAAGCCCTCGGCCTGCCGCCGCGTCTGATGAATCATCTTCATGGCGCGAATGCGAAAGCCGCCGCTGATGATGCGATCGATAATTTTTCCAGTGTGGCCCGCGGCGACGGCGTCGGGCTTAATGATTGCGAAAGTTAAGTTACCTGCGCCCATCTTGTTCCTCTAATTCGTAAAAATAGTCATAGGGTCTTTCTAATTCTTCACCCCTGAAATACAACAAGCGTGCGAAACTGGTCCGCTGACCGAGTACATTAAATAACACATTGCGGAATCGCCCGGGTTATAAGCTCCCGGCCGAATCCAGGTGAACGCGCGGCAACTCGCGTTGGCGGCGCAGTCGGCCTGACATTGTCCGACTGAGGTCCGTGGATAATAAGTGATGCGAGAACCCCCGCTGTAGCTCGTATTATTCAACATCGAAAACGCCGGCTTCTTCGGTGGCGCCGTGGGTTGTTCGGTCGGCTTTGGCTGTCGATCATCTTTGCCAGTTGGGCTCGCGACCGGAGTTGGCGTCGCCTTCTCCGGCGTCCCTTTCAGATCCGGTGTCCCCGTCACCTCGACCATCGGCGTTGGTGAAGGATAGATGACCGCAACCCGTTCCGACGAGCCGCGTGTGAGAATCCAGGCGATCAGGACTCCGGAAATTCCGAGCACGACAACGATTCCCAAAATCCAGGGCAACGCGCTGCTGCGCGACCGTTCTTCGGTATAAGTCTGTGGCGGTCCAGCAGGCTGAGGTAAAGCCTGAAAATGTTCGGGCCGCGCCGTTAATGTCGCCGGCGGACTTGGCGTTGTCGGCGGCACCGGACCACTGCGTCGCGGCTCGTTTGCAGGTGGCTCAGGCAAACGCCAGGTCGCTTGTGGGTCACGCCCCTGCGCGAGCCGCGCGCCGTCGTCGAGACAAAATACCAGCGTGTCGTCTTCGTAATTCCGGCTGCACGTCGGGCAGATTTTCATTCGCTGATCTTAGGTCAGTGCGAACCAAGCGCGTCCTTCATCGCCGCGCCGATGTCTGCGGGTGAATTGACGACATGAATTCCCGCTTCCGAAAGGGCCTTCATCTTCTCGGCGGCAGTTCCCTTCCCGCCGGCGATGATGGCGCCCGCATGGCCCATGCGTCTGCCCGGCGGCGCCGTCTGACCGGCGATGAATGCCACGATCGGTTTGGTCACGTTATCTTTGGCAAAGGCCGCGGCTTCTTCTTCGGCCGTGCCGCCGATTTCGCCAATCATAACGATCCCGTCAGTCTCGTCGTCAGCCTGAAATAACCTGAGCGCGTCGACGTGCGAAGTTCCCACGATCGGATCGCCACCGATGCCGATCGCCGATGATTGGCCCAACCCCAGCGACGTCAATTGGCCCACGGCTTCATAGGTCAACGTGCCCGACCGCGACACCACACCCACGCGGCCTTCCTTGTGAATATGCCCCGGCATAATTCCGATCTTGCATTTACCCGGACTGATGATGCCCGGACAGTTTGGACCGATTAGACGCGTCTGCTTGTCACC
Organism: Pyrinomonadaceae bacterium; assembly: GCA_036266295.1. GTDB lineage: Bacteria > Acidobacteriota > Blastocatellia > Pyrinomonadales > Pyrinomonadaceae > UBA11740. The sequence goes on from DATANL010000374.1 coordinate 2,584, forward strand.
CAGGTACTTTTTCACCTTCACCATGTCGAGCGCCGGAATGCCTTCAGTGATGCAGACGATCACGGGAATGCCAGCGTCCGCAGCTTCCATCACCGCGTCGGCGGCAAATGCCGGCGGCACGTAAATCACGGACGCGTTGGCGCCCGCTTGCTTCACTGCATCAGCCACCGTGTTGAAGACCGGAATGCCTTCGTGCGTCGTGCCGCCTTTGCCGGGTGTCACCCCGCCGACCACGTTCGTGCCGTAGTCGACCATCTGCTTCGTGTGAAACGTGCCTTCTTTTCCGGTAATGCCTTGCACGACGAGCCGCGTAGATTTATCAACAAGTACACTCATTTAATCGATCACAGTCCTGCTTTTTGAATGCTTGAGTACGATTTGAAAAGCGAGTGCGCAGTATATCAACCGAACCAGGGTCTGCAAAATGATGGACCTCGTGCACAGCTGAAACTTTTTATGATTCAGACGCACTAACTTTCCGAGTCTGCACTGTAAAGATTTGTGAAGATGATGATCGCGATTTCAATTTACCGGAACTACAAAACGGTCGATGCGTATCTATCTTCAAGAGAAAAGCCCCGCTGCTACTGGCGGTAGCAGCGAGGCGTTTGACAATACAAGATTGGTCGCCTGAAGCGCACAAGATGTATCGTCGTCCGGCCGCATCTTAGTCCAACAGCAACCAATCTTCAATAGCTAAACGTCAGCCCCTGCACGCAGTCTGCGGAACGCCTGTTCTGCTCTTCGGAAACGGATCTGTTTCGGACGGAGGTTGCTACGATGCGGATGTATCGCCTGTTGATTACGAGCTGTGCGCTCGTTGTCCTTTCATTTCACGCTGCGGCCCAGACGCCTGACTCGGCCCAGAAATTCTTCAAACAAGCGCAGAAGAAATTTGCCCAGGGCGATCTTGCCTCGGCGTCGGAAGATTACAGCCGCGCAATCGAGATCAGTTCCCGGCTCGACTCGCCAAAGCGAAATGAAACCGTCACGCTGAAGTCGCAGAACCAACTTGACTCGTCCGAGTCTACCGAGAACATCCGGGTCATCGATCCCTTTACGGCGAAAGCTTACGCCGGCCGGGGCGTCGTCAAAATCCGGCAAGGTTTTCTCGACGATGCGCTGGCTGACTTCAATGCGGCCTTGCGTATCGATCCGCGGCTCGCGATCGCCTATATCGACCGTGGCGTCATCTACCGCACCAAAGGAGATTTGAATGCGGCCCGCGCCGATTTTGATCGGGCCATCCTGCTCAGTCCGAAATCATTTGAAGCGTACACGAACCGCGCCGATGTGCGGCTCGATAAAAACGACGTCGCCGGCGCACTTGCGGACATCGATCGCGCTCTGACCATCGAGCCGTCATCTGCCGAGACGCATTCGCTGCGCGGTTACGCCTTGCTGGCGAATAATGAAACCGACACGGCCATCGACAGCTTCAACCGCGCCCTCGAAATCAATCCGCAGATGGCTTCCGCTTATCACGGACGCGGCAACGCTCAGTTCCGGCGCGGCGCATTGGATAAGGCGCTCGCGGATTTCACCCGTGCCTTGGAACTGAATCCTGATCTGGCCCACGCTTACATGAATCGTGGTTTGATTTTGATGTTGAAAGGCGACGAAGCTGCGGCGCAGAAGGACTTCGAACGATGCTTAACGCTGAGGCCTGATTTAAAAGGTGACTTGACGAAGAGAATCGAAATGGCGAAAGAGTTTCGTAAGCCGTGAATTAACTGATATTCACCAATTCGTGACGAACTTCAGGTTTGGCGGTCGGTCCTTCGGCCAGCAGCTTCTCGGTTTCTTTCACAAAC
>DATANL010000375.1:0-3551 GCA_036266295.1 Pyrinomonadaceae bacterium
CAGAATGATCGATAACGGCAATTCATCACGGCTGAAATAGTCGATCTTTTGGCGGACACCGTTGTCGGTGAGTACGAAATCTTCTTTCTTCAGATCACTGATGACGCGTCCCGATTTCTTGTCGACGACCTGGGCGTCGAAGACCACGAGGTTGGTGTCGACCTTGATGACGTCGACGGGATCTTTCTCCTGGGCCGCCGTCGACGAGAAAACAAGTAGCGTGACGCTAAGGCAAAGGACCACGCGCGAGATGTCAGGGTGATGAACAATGGATCGCCGCATCGTCTGTTCGTGACTCTGCCTCAAAAGTCGCTCGATGTACCGTCGAATCCTGCAATCAAAATTCTGTTGCGGCTTGCCGCTCCACAGTGCGGTAAGGCTTGCCTTACCGAAAACATCCTAAATCTCTGCAGGCTATGCGTGCTGTTTCAGGCGCAGCCTCGAAGTATTCTTAAACCGTTCTCGGAAAGGCAAGCCTTTCGGCACTGGGGAGCGGCCCAGCCGCGCTGCTTTCTGACGTCAGCCGGTGGCCAGTGACTTCCCGCACGCGTTACAGAATCTGGCGTTCGGATCTTTCTGCACCGCGCCGCATGAGCCACACGATAGTCCGGCGCGCAGGTTCGCGCCACACGATGAACAGAACGTCGAACCGGCACTCGCAGCGGCGCCGCAGGTACCGCAACGACCCGGCATCGGCGGAACATAACCGCCCGCTTTGCGGGCGATGTGGTCTTCGATTCTCTTCCACGAGTCTTCGGTAATTTTATATTGCCAGTACGCGCCGAGGGCCGGCAGCGCGAGCAGCACCGGGAACACGGCCATCGCCACGGCGGCAATAGCGGCCTTGTCAAACCACTTCTGCATACCGATCTCGACGCGCGTGCCGCCGGTCTCAGGCGTGACTTTGATCGTCAGCGCGGCGGACAGTCCCGTGAGGTCGCGTAACGTGCTAGACTTGCGCGCTTGCAGCACAGCGGTAGATGAAACGTTCATCGTTTGAATTTCAAAATCTTCGTCGAATAGATCGCGAAGCTCAGTCATCAGTTTGACGACGTCGGCTTCGACTCCCGGGTAGTAGCGGCTCTCCATTTAGTCGTTCTCCTCAGGGCATTCTACGCGAAGCTGCGAGCGTTAGTTCAAAAAGAAATGGGCTTATTGTGATATGAGGTCAGTACCATCTGCGTGGGCAGATGGATCAGAGCGCTACGATTCTGAATTAGCGTGCTTGATCCATCCGCTCACGCGGATGGTACTGACCCGGAGGTTAATTGATGAGACATGCTCGGTCGCCAATTGCGCTAGTCATAATCTTCTTTCTCAATTCATTTCAGTCAGTCGCTTTCGGGCAAGCACTCGACGGCTTTTCTCAGACAGGCTCGCAGGACGAGCGTCGCATCGAAGATCGGTTTCGCGCGGTGCCGCAACCGGCGTCGGCGCGCGAACACTTGCGGCGGCTGACTGCTGAGCCGCACATCGCGGGCACGCCCGAAGATTACGCGACGGCGGTTTACGTCCGCGATCAGATGCGTTCCTTTGGTCTGGCAGCGGACCTCAAGGAGTATCAGGTTTGGTTGAATTATCCGAAGACCGATCCAGTCGTCGAATTAATCGCGGCCCGTCGCGAGCGCCTTTCAGTACGTGAAGCAGTGCTGAAAGAAGACCCGTCGTCGTCGAATCGAAAAATCACACCGCTCTTTAATGGTTACAGCGCTTCGGGCGATGTCACCGCGCCGCTCGTTTATGCGAACTACGGCTTGCCGCCGGATTATGACGCGCTCGCGAAAGCGGGCGTCGATGTCAAAGGCAAGATCGTCATTGTCCGTTACGGCAACTCGTTCCGCGGGGTGAAAGCAAAAGTCGCGCAGGACCACGGCGCGGTCGGCTGCATCATCTATTCCGATCCGGCGGACGACGGCTTCGCGCAAGGCGACGTCTATCCGAAAGGACCGTGGCGGCCCGTCGCTTCCGGACAGCGTGGTTCGGTGCAGTACCTGTTTCAATATCCCGGCGATCCGTTGACGCCGGGCAAGCCGGCGATTCCCGGCACCCCGCGATTGAGTTTGGAAGAAGCCTACGCAGACATCCCGCGCATTCCGGTGCAGCCGCTGGCTTACGATGAAGCTCGCAAATTGATCGAGCCACTAAAGGGGCCGGGGCGGCCACGTGGATTTCAAGGCGCCTTTGCGTTTCCGTATCACGTCGGTGGGACCAGCGATGTTCGCGTCCATTTGAAAACAGACATGGACTATGCGTCGCGCACGCTTTGGGACGTAGTCGCGCGCATCGACGGTAACGAAGAAAAGGACCGTTGGGTCGTCATGGGTAATCACCGTGACGCGTGGGTGTTCGGCGCGGTCGATCCCAACAGCGGTAGTGCGACGATGTTGGAAGTAGCCCGCGGCTTTGGCCAATTGATCAAGAGCGGCTGGAAACCACGCCGCACGATCATTCTTTGCAGTTGGGACGGCGAGGAATACGGGTTGATCGGTTCGACCGAATGGGCGGAAGAAAATGCTGCTGAGTTGCAACAGAAGGCCGTCGCTTATCTGAATGTCGACGTGGCGGTCAATGGACCAAACTACGGCGCTTCGTCAGTGCCATCGCTTTGGCGATTGATTCGCGGGGCCACACGTGATGTGAAAGATCCGAAGACCGGCAAGACCGTCTATCAGCAGTGGACCGATCGCGCCCGCGAACAACGCAGCGAGTTGGATCCGGAATTCGATTCTGAAGCGCGCATCTCGCCGTTGGGATCCGGCTCTGACTACACGCCGTTCCTGCAGCACCTCGGCATCGCTTCGACTGACATGGGTTTTGGCGGCGACTACGGTGTGTACCATTCGGCCTATGACTCGTTCTACTGGATGACTCATTTCGGTGATCCGGATTTCACTTATCACGTCGCGGCGGCGCAGTTGTGGGGGACGATGGCTTTGCGGCTCGCCGATGCGTCGGCGGTGCCCTTCGACTACACGGACTATGCCAATCAAATCCGCGAGTACTTCAACGAGACAGTGAAACTCGCCAGGCACCGCCATCTGGATCGAGTCGTCGATGAGAAATCGATGAACGATGCCTTGCGAGATTTTTCGGATGAAGCGGCGCGCATCGAGAGTGAGAAGCAGAAACTCGCGGGTGACGATAAAGCTTCGGCCGCGCGACTGCACAGGCTCAACGATGCGTTGATGAATGCCGAAAGAGCATTCATCGACGAGCGCGGACTGCTCGGGCGGCCGTGGTACAAGCATCAAATCTACGCGCCGGGAATTTTCACCGGATACGCGGCGCAGCCGCTCACCGATTATCGTCAGGCGCTCGACGATCGCAACTCGACCAACGTAAAGGATGGACTGGAAAGAGTCATCGCCGCGATCAAGCGAGCAACTGAAGCGCTGAAGAAGGGAAGGGAGTGAAAGAACTCAGTGGGCAGTGAGCAGTGAGCAGTGGGCAGTGAGCAGTGAGCAGTGGGCAGTGACCTACGATCCGTGACCTGCGATTAGTGACCTGCAGCGGTTTTAAAAATAACTGCCCACCGCCCACTGCCCACAGCA
>DATANL010000376.1:0-1792 GCA_036266295.1 Pyrinomonadaceae bacterium
CGCAGCGCGCCGGCTTTGGTGGAGACAATCGCTTCCAGAAAGCGTGCCTGTACGTCGGCCTCATCGCCGATCAATCCCGGCGCGACTTCATCGAACGGCAGCTTCGACAAAAGCGCGACGCCGTTGAAAGTCTTCTGGCCGTGAACGGCGACGTTGTATCCGAGTGCCTCCAAAGGCTCGCGCGGGAAGGCGTCGTCGGTACATTTGATTTCCTGGAGGCAGACAATGTCCGGTTGTCGTTCCCGGAGCCAAGCCTCCAGGTTGTCCATGCGCTGGCGGATGGAATTGACGTTCCAGGTGGCAATTCTCATGGATTTTTAAGGGTTCCGGGCGGGCCAATAACGCTGTATTTGCCGTGTTTATAGGACACCGCAGGGATATGCACTCAGTAACGTTTATATGCTAGGTAATGCGCTAACGCGGTACCAAATTGAACTGAAACAAGCCATTCCGCGGATTAGGGAGCGTCCGGGCGGGCCCAAATGAGTCCGGACCGAAAATTGCCGATGATCAAGCGAAAATGGCTCCTTGGCGGGGCAGTTGTCGCCCTGATTGGCGTTGTTGTGCTCGCCCGTGGCATCTGGTCCACGGACGGTGCCGCCGCCCGCGCCCCCCAGGCCCGTGCCGTTCCGGTCGAGACCGCGGTTGCTGAACGCAAAACCATGCCGGTCCGTTTGACCGCGCTCGGCAACGTCACCCCCATCGCCAGCGTTGCGATCAAGACGCAAGTCGACACAACGATTACCGCTGTTCATTTCCGCGACGGCGCCACTTTGCAGAAAGGTGACCTTCTGTTCACGCTCGATTGCCGGCAGATCGAAGCCGACATGAAGCGCGTGCAAGCCGTCATCGATGGCGCGCAATCAACACTTGAGCAGGCGCAGCGCGACGTCGAGCGCTACACGGATCTCGCCGCGAGAAATGCAACGCCGATCGTCACGCTGAACAACGCGCAAACCGCGGTCAACGTTTCACGTGCAACGGCCGAATCAAATCGCGCACAGCTTGAGAACCTGAGAGTGCAGCTCAGCTTCTGCACGATCCGCGCGCCGATTCCCGGCCGGATCAGCATGGCCAACGTCAAGGTCGGAAATTTCGTACGTCAGGCCGATACATCGCCGATGGCGACCATCAACCAGATGGTGCCGGTCTACGTCAGCTTCACCGTGCCGCAAAAAAATCTGCCGGATATTCGCAAGGCGATCGCGGCAGAGACCGCGACGGTTGAGGCGATCGTGCCGGGCGAGCCAAAGCGTGCGAGCGGCCAGGTGACGATGATCGAGAACACCGTCGATCCTTCGACTGGCATGGCGATGGTCCGCGCGACCATGCCGAACCAGGATGAATTGCTCTGGCCCGGCACACTGGTCAACACCGAGATGACGCTACGCAACGAGGACGGCGTCGTCGTTCCCGCCAATGCTGTGCAGATCAGCCAGAGTGGCACCTTTGTGTTTGTGATCCAGGATGGGATTGCGCAACCGCAACCGGTCAAAGTCGAACGTCAGGTCGGCACCGAAAGTGTGATCGCGTCCGGTCTCAATGGCGGCGAAACCGTTGTGACCGAAGGACAGTTGCTGTTGTCGAAAGGCACCCGCGTAAACGTGCGCACGCCCAAAATCGCGGGCAGCTGATCCATGAACATTTCTGAAACCTGTATTCGCCGCCCGGTTCTGACGACGCTGCTGACGGCGTCGTTGATCGTTTTCGGCGTCTTTGCATACCGGCTGTTGCCGGTTGCGGCGCTGCCCGCAGTCGACTTTCCGACCATTCAGATCACCGCGCAATTTCC
>DATANL010000377.1:0-10321 GCA_036266295.1 Pyrinomonadaceae bacterium
GCGAGGGCGTGCCCCATGGCAGCTATACTCCAAACCACAATGGCGAACGAAAAGCCCTTGCGCGTCCCAAAGCGATCCATCACCCGGCCGACTACGACCAAACTGATCGCATAAGCCGCCTGGAATGCAAACACAATCCACCCATATTGGGCTTCGTTCCAACCGATAGATCGTTGCAGGTCAGGAGCCAGAAAACCAAGGACCTGTCGATCGACGTAATTGATCGTAGTGGCAAAGAACAGTAAGCCGCAGATGACCCAACGGTAATGCCCGACTCGCGCACTTACGTTTTCGAACGCCGCAACCGCCGCGCCCGCTGCGCTTGAGGCCGTCATCTGCTGCGCGGCGTCGGATTGAGCTTTAGCCGCCGCAGTCCGCTCTACAGTTTCTTCTACTTCGTTCATTTTCACGGATCCAATTCGCGTAGATCCTTACGGGGAAAGTGGATCAAATCAATTTACTGATTAACTCCGCTCGCCAGAAACCCGCCATCAACGACGAGGATCTCGCCGGTCACAAAACTCGCCGCGTCGGAAGCCAGGAACACCGCCGCGCCGGCGAGCTCTTCAACTTTGCCGAACCGCCTCATCGGCGAGCGCATCAGCAGTTCCCGGCCGCGCGCCGTTTCGTCCAAAAGTTTCTGATTCAACGGCGTGCGGAAAAACCCGGGCGCAATTGCATTCACACACACACCGTGCGGCGCCCATTCAATCGCCAGCGATTTAGTGAGTGCACCTACTCCGGCTTTACTGGCGCCGTACGCCGCGACTTCAAATAGCGCCACAAACGTCGTGGCCGACGCAATGTTGATGATGCGTCCGTAACCGCGCTCGATCATGTGCGGCCCGAAGGCCTGGCATGCGCGTAGGGTTCCCGTAACGTTCGTATTCAGAATGTCGTTCCAATCAGCCTCCGGAAAATCGACAGTCGGCGCGCGTTTGATGCGGCCGGCGCAGTTGACCAGAATATCGACCTGGCCCAACGCCGCGATGGATTGATCGCGCAGCGCTTCGAGCGACGCCTTGTCGGCGACATCCGAGGTAATGCGAACGGTCCGTCGGCCACGCGCTTCGATCTCCTGCGCCGCTGCTTCGACCTGTTCCGCTCGGCGCGAAGTCGGCACTACATCGGCGCCTGCCTCAGCCAGTCCGTGCGCAATCGCGCGTCCAATGCCGGAAGTGCCGCCGATCACCACGGCGACTCTTCCTGTCAGGTCGAGCCCGGAATAAGCCATTCTCTGTTATCGGTAACGGATTGCCAGCGCCGTTATTCTACTGTGGATCGGGGATTCTGTCTGCTGGAAAGATCCTTACATTGCGCCTAAGACATCCGGCAAAATCAACGATCGCACGTTTGGATTTAAGCGAATCCACAAACCAGGATTTTGATCGAGTTGCTGTGCCCGCGCGGCAGCGTCATTCGAGATTTCAGTTTTGATCAACCGCTCAAAACTCGCGACCTTCGCGGGCGCGGTCCCGGCATCGACGATCGACTGCACAATTCGCCGGGCGCGTAAAATCGCCGCGGGTCCCAGCGTCAGAATGTGAGACGCGCGCCGGCATTCGGCTTCATCCGCTTCATTCGTCGCCGCGCCGCCGGCTTTGAATTTGCGAATGTGATGCTCAAGGATGTCCTGCGAAATCGGAATCACTCCGGCGATATCATTCGCCCGCGCTCCCGAACCCGGTTTGATGTACGCCAGGTGCGACGCAGCCTCAGCTTCAGGACCGAGACCGAGAAAGAAGATGTCGATGGGGCCACACGAATCGAGTTGCGCGAGAAACTCTACCAGGCCCGTCTCGAGATCTTCCGCGTCGGTCTTCATCGAAGTGAATCGCTTGACCTTCTCAAAGAACGCGGGACCGAGCAGCCGCTCGAAATCGCGCACGAAACTGAATGCATTGTCCATTCGCATCGGCGCGAGCGCATCCTGCGTGAACACATTCACGCGCGCTAGCAAGTCATCAATCTCCCTCGTCCGCGCCTTTTCACCCAACAATCGATGCAGCGCCTGGCCGCCACGGCCGCCGAGAATCACCACTGTCAGGTCGCTCGAGGTTGCCTCCGCTGCGCTCGCTAACTCAGCGAACATCGCCTGGCCCACGGCTTCTTCCGATTCAAGCACCTCATAGTTCAGCGCGTGCGGAGCGCAGGCCATCAACTCCTGCTCTGCATCCGTCGCACGGTCGTGCAGCCACACGTTGTCGCCGACGACGCTATGCTCGATTTCGATTTTTGGTAAGGCGAAAGCGGGACTCATAAATTACCTTCAAAATTAAATCAGCTTCCCGTTCACCCGAACGTTATCAAGCTTGAGATTCTTCACGTTCTTCAAAATACTTTCGTGTTCCGTTTTATCAAACGTACAGTTTGACAGACTCACATCGGTAATTGGCGCGTTCTCAAACCCCTGCAGGTCCATCGCGTATTGACTCTTCCCGCTCTTCAAGTTCTCCACCTGGAGGTTTCGCAGGACCGGCGTGTATTTTCCTTTGGCGCCCTCTTCATAATTGAAGTCAACCGTAATTGCGGCGTGCCTGACTTCGCCAATGGTGATGTCGCGGCAGAAAATATTTTCGAGCACGCCGCCGCGCACGGCGTTGTTCTTAAAGCGCAGGCCATGGTCGAGACGCGGACTGCTCATCGTGCAATTCAGCGCGAACACGTTGCGCACCCCGGCCGAGATTTCGCTGCCCACCGTAATGCCACCGTGTCCATCTTTCATCTGACAACCGCGAATAACGATGTTCTCAGAGGGCACAGGCACGCGCCGCCCGTCGTCATTTCGCCCCGCTTTGATCGCGATGCAGTCGTCGCCGGTGACAAACACGCAGTCTTCAATCAGCACGTCTTTGCACGATTCGGGATCGCATCCGTCGGTGTTGGGCCCGGTCGCATCGGTCGGTGGGTTCTCGCGCTCGATCATCACCTTCCGCACGGTTACGTTCGTGCACAACAAAGGATGAAGCTGCCACATCGGTGAATTTCGCAGCGTCACCCCTTCGATCAGAACGTTCTGACAACGATGCGGCTGAATGAAGTTCGGCCTGAGGTATCCGCCCTCTCCGAACACGCGCTGGTTCACCGGCGTGCCGGCCGCGACCAACTCCATCAACCTGGTGCGAGCTGCCCGCGCGCTGCCGTCGCCCTGCTTCCAGCCGCACGCCTGCCGGCCGGCCCACGGCCACCAGTGCTCACAACTCGCCTGTCCATCCAAAACACCCTGACCGGTAATCGCGATGTTCTTCTGCTCGAAGGCGTAGATGAGAGGCGAATAATTCATCAACTCCATGCCTTCCCAACGAGTGAACACCACGGGAAGATATTTTTTCGGATCGGGATCGAACTGAACCGTCGCGTCTTTACTCACATGCAGGTTCACGTTGCTCTTCAGATGAATTGCACCGGTCCTGAATTGGCCTGGCGGAAAGACGACGCGACCGCCGCCCGCGCGGTTGCAAGCGTCGATGGCTTTGCGAATTGCTTCGGTGCAGTCAACTTTGCCGTCGCCTTTGGCGCCGAACCTGGTGACGTTGAATTCACGCGCGGCAAAGACGGGGGCCTTGATCCTGGAAAGTATCTGCGGCAACTGCGACCAGGGATCCGCTGCCGCGTCCATCGTTTCGCGCGCAAGCGTCTCGCCAAATCTGGAAACTACCAGCGCGCCAGTTGCACCAACCAGAAGACCCTCAATAAACTGCCGACGATTAGTCATTGTTGCCGATTTTCACTCCGAGCGCCTGCCGCTATACAAGCTAGACGGACCCAAGTGGTCTGACCATTTCAGAATATTCGCGTTCTTTTAACATGCCCTTACGGCGGGGTCAAGCTTGGCCTGCCGGTCCGGCGCCGGCTCCGATTGGGGCTTGTCACGCAATGAAAATGGGCTACAATGCGAGCCGCTTTGTGTGCGGCGCCGTTTGCCGCAACCGAGTCACTCAAGCGATGGGAAGGAACGAGAATAGCGCAATTGGTCTGCGCCGGTTTCGGGTGGTCAGACCAGAAGAAAGCGGACTGGTCGCTGAGCAAGTCGTCGCCCAGATTCGCGACATGATTCGGCAAGGCAGCCTCAAGCCCGGTGATCGACTTCCTCCCGAACGTGAACTGGCCAAGCGACTCGGCATCAGCCGAGCAAGTCTGAGACACGGCCTGCGGTTCCTCGGAGCGATCGGCGTCCTGACTTCGCGGCACGGCTCGGGAACTTACATCGCTGACGGTCCGCCGGCGCTGGACAGCGAACCGTTGCGGATTCTTGCTGATCTTCATCAATTCACACCTGATGAAATGTTCGAGGCGCGGAAGCTGCTCGAGGTGGGATTGGCCGGCCTGGCCGCGACCAACGCGCAGCCGGAACATCTCGCAACGCTCGCCGAAGAAGTCACCGAGATGTACGCGACCCTCGACAATCCGCAGCAGTATTTAATTCATGACATTCGTTTTCATCGCGCGGTGGCGGCGGCCAGCGGCAATCAAATTCTGGCGGCGATCATGAACATGGTATCCGCGGCCATGTACGAAAGCCGGCGGGCTACGGTCGAGCGCGCCACCGACTTGAAGGAGTCAGTCGAATTTCATCGCACAATTTATCGTTTGATTCGCGCTGGAAAATCTGATGAGGCGAAAGCCGCGATGAGCCGGCACCTGGAACTCGCGCAGCAGGCGTTCGCCTCGGAAGAAGCGCCGAAAGAAAATGCCGTCAGCGCCGGTCGAGTGCATCACCGAACCCGCAAGGGCCCACGCAAGTCGGCCGTGAACTAGCTTTTCTTCTTGAGCGGCTCCGCGTAAATCTTGATCAGAATCATCGTAAAGTCTTTGTTCTCGGTGCTGCGCTGATGCGGCGTCCCGCGCGGCACGACGATCAAATCGCCCTTCTTAATTTCAAAGGTCTTGCCGTCGATGATTTTCGGGCTGCGCCATTCTCCGGGATCAGTTTCTTTCGGCGCATCGAGCTTACCGCCCAAAACGAGAGTCGCAGTTCCGTCCAGGACGTAATAGACATCGTCAGAAGCGTCGTGCAATTCCGCGGTGGCGCCCACTCTATTTTTTTCATGCTGCACCGCTACGCGCAGCTGCATGCCCTCGCTGTCAATCAGCTCGGACACTTTGTTGTCGGGCTTCAAACTCTGCTGCAAGTCGTCCAGCGACTGCGCCGACTTGACGACAAACGGCCGCGTCGCTTCAGACGGCTTACGCTGCGCCGTGGCCACAGCGGCTGACAATGACAGGAGCACGACGAACAAAATAAGACGATAGACGATCATTTGACCTCCGTTATTTGCGGCTGGCCTCGAGGCCACTGCCGCCCTGATCGAAACCGGGTTGCACTGTCACGACGCCGAACTGGCGATCTTCTACTTCGCGATGCGCGGCCATCATCCACACGAAGTTGATCGGATGTCCGGGCACCGACACGTTGGGATGAAATCCTTTCGGCATGACGACGGCGTCACCATCGCGCACCACACCGATGAATTCCGGCTCATCCGGATTCGTATAAACGAACTGCACGCCAAATGACGGCGCCGGCATGTCATAGTAGACATAGAGTTCCTCGAGCATCGACGCATGTTCGTGCGGCGGCCAGCTGGTCCAATGGCCCGGCTCGGAAGTCGTAAAGCCCGCGAGGATACGCCCGGCATCCACGTTCTTGCCCAGGGTGATGTTCACCGTGCGCGAGTTCGCCGCGCCGCCGGTCTTGAATCTCAACGACGCGTCCTTCTCGACGTCAGCGTAACGAACCAGCTGCAAAGGATATTTATTGTCGACTGCCGCAGAACATTCGACCAGATCGACGTTGGTCTCAGTCGTTACTTCCACCTTACTGTCGCGCGGCAGGTAGATCGAATCGTATTGATTTATCTCGTTCGTCACGCCATCGCAGCTGATGGTGCATTCGCCATGCAGACAAATCAGGCCCGATTCCATTGTGCCAGTTGAAAATTCCGCGCGCGGCACGTCTTTATCAAGAATGATCCGACCATAGACCAAGTGCTTCATCGCGCTATTTTCGGGCGTAATCGAAGTCGTGCGTCCCTTCTGCGCGTTGGTCTTCCGAAAGATTAATTGTTCATTCGATTGTTTCATCGGTGTACTCATAATTAGATCTCCGTTCTTATTGGGCCTTGTGTTCCTCGAGCCAAAGCAGGTCTTCCAACAAATAGTAATTGCCGTAGACCAGAGTCACGTCGCTCGGCCGCGTACTTGATCCGTGACGCAAAACGCCCGCAGGTGTTTTGTCATCTGCGGCCACGGGCGTCAAGTAGCGGTCGATCAGAGATTGCACGATCCGTTCTCCCTCGCGGCGATAATTTGCGGCCTTCGTCTTGTCAGTGGTCAATTCAGAGAGCCGCAGCAAGCCGCCCGCGATAATGGTCGCCGCCGAACTGTCGCGATTACGAAAGTGGACGCCTTCATCGACAAAGTCATACCAAGGTACGCCGTCCTCGGGTAAATGATCCAGAACGTAACCCGCAACGTTCTCGGCGGTGGCGAGCAGGCGCGGATCATTTGTTTCGGCGTAAGCGACTGCGAACCCGTACAGCGCCCAGGCCGCGCCTCGCGACCACGTTGTGTCTGCCGCAAAGCCCTGATGCGTGTGGGTGAAAACCTTCTCGCCGGGTTTCGCGGCGTTTGCGAACTTGATCGAATTATTCGTACCCTGTGACGAAGTGAACTCCTGCCGGTTGTCGCCCGGATTGTAATGGACGGACTGCGCGACCGAGCCATCGCGTCTAATCAACCAGGCTGATGACTTCAGCGCGTGCTTCAAACCGAGTTCGCGCCATTCCGATTCATTTGTCTCGCGCGTGGCCCACCACCAGATTTGCAGATTCATCATCGTGTCGATGATTGTGTCGTCGCCGTTGACCGACCATGAAGCTGCCAACTCAGTTGTCGGATTGTAGAGTTGTTTTAAGCGCGCGGCGGCACGCAACGCGCCCTCGCGATACTTTGGATCTTTGGTCGCGCGATAGGCGAGCACGGAAGAATAGAAGTTAAGAAATCCCGTATCGTGGTTCTCAGCTCCTTCTTTCTCCAGGAGACGCGCATTCCAAAGCTCGGCCCAACAGCGAAAGCGTTCGTCTTTGGTCTTCAGGTAAAGCTGCCAAAGTTCGCCCACCCAAAAGCTACCGGTCCAGAAGAAGCCTTTTTGTGATTTCCACTCGCCGGTTTGATTATCACCTTCGGTGAAGAACCCTTCGCCGGCATCACGCGCTGCGTCAGCCGGATTTGTCCGCGTCGCCGCGGCCTCGAGCCGCGCAGCTGTGCGCTCGGCTGATTGCTTCAAAAGATCGATCGCTTCCGCGTAAGTCTTTCGCTTCAACGGCTGCCACGTATCAGCGGGTGCTGCTTGCGGTGCGGCACTTGTCGAGATGATTCTTGAGACCGCGGGCTGCGTCAGGCGTTCGCTGGCATCGGTTACGAATGAAACGAAGTCTTCGAAACTTCGCGGGCTCTTACGCGGCGCAGCCAATGAGCCATAACGAATTCTCGCGTCTGCTGACGCCGCGGTCAGCATAAGGTTATCGCTGTTCTCCTGATCCCAGACGCCGGTCACGTACCAAGAAGCTTTACCCTTTGTGAATTCCGGCTGAATCAGAAAGTTCAACGGATCGTCAGGAATTGTTTTGCTTTCGATCCCGCGCGCGAGGATGGCGAGACCCAAATTTTGATCGCGGAGCATGTGAATGGCGCTCGCGCTCGGTCCTTCTTCAACGACTTGATGGCCCCACCACAGTCGGGCAAGCACCGCTGGCGCTGGATTCGTCAACCTTGTCGCCGGCAAAACTTTTTCCTGTAAGTCGGGCTGTCGCACGATGCCGGTAACCAAAGTCACGCCATCCGCGCCGTCGGCAGTCACGCTATGCTCAAAGCCACGCTCGCCGGCCCACTGGGTCATGCGACTCGTGAGATTGACTTCGCGTCCCGCGACTTTCCAGCCTTTGTAAGTCAGTTCGACGATGACGCGCACCGGACCCGCGCTGATAATGCGCCACTTGCGTTCAGCCACATCTGCAACCCGCACCGCCTTGCCGTCGACTAATGCTGCGACGGCGCCGACTCCGATCGCATCGCCGATGCGATAGATATCGCGCCCGAAAGGCGAGTCCAGGTTATAGACATATTCGGGCGAGCCGAACATCTCCAGGTACAGACCCGGCCGTCGCTTGCCCCAGACATCGATCGCATTTCGCTTATCGAAATAGATCCGCCACGCCGTCGCTTCCGATTCCCAACCGAGACCGTCGAACTTCATCGTGAACTTAGCCGCCGTGCGCTTCGGATAATCGCTGCGCAGACGTTGAATCGTGGCGGTGTCGCCATACGCAATCGTGACGATGCGTGTCTGCTTCGGCTTCAGATCAATTTGAAAAGCCAACTCGTCGATCGTGTTATCTCCATCGAGATCGTCCGCCTGCGACGGCAGTTCAATTGTTTGCAACGTGCGCGCGTCCTCTTCGAGGGTCGCCGCGTCGCTCGTCGTCACGATCACGTCGCTGGCCCTGAAGTCGGGTGCGATGCGTCTCAGTTCCGCGACGCTTACCACCACGTCTTCAGCCAGGCGAATTGCGTTCGACGGATTCGAAACCGAAAGCTTGATCACCTTGATTCTCGGCGCGGCTACGGCCCGTCCCGCCACCACGCAGCACGTTAGTATCAGGATTGTACAAATGCCACGAATCATCATAAGTGTCGTTATCGCTCTAGACGTAGGCGGCGGCAGTAGCTCCGCAGGACGCGCGGACTACCAACTCAGGTTCGACGATTACATGCTGCTCTTTTGTGCCGCGCTTGCCTTCGACCAGATCGATCAAAAGACGCGCAGCGGCCTGTCCCATTTCAGCAGTCGACCACGCCACGGTGGTCAGTGGCACCCGCAGCATATCACCATAGTGGATGTTGCCGCCGCCGACAATGGCGACGTCTTCAGGGATGCGCAAGCCGGCCTCGGTGATCGCGTTCATTGCGCCGATGGCTGCCGGATCATTCGCAGCGAAGATCGCCGAAGGCAAGTCACCATTTCGCAACCAGGCCCGCGTCGCCTGATAACCGTCATTTTCGGTGAAGCCGCACTCGCGCACCAGTGACTCATCGTAGGGGATTCGACGCTGCTGCAAGGCTTTCTGAAAACCTTCAAACCGCAGGGCCGCGGTCGACGCTACCGTTCCTTTCAAATGACCGACACGACGATGACCAAGACTGAGCAGATGTTCGGTCGCCAGCTCGCCCACCTTCACGTCGTCAGTGGTGACCGCGGGACACTTGATGCCTTCGAGCTGGCGATCGATCAGAACAATACGCGCGCGATCACGGATCGCTCGGCGGTAGAATTTCGTATCCGCAGGCGAAGCCGATGAGGCGAGAATGATTCCGTCGGTGCGCGGCAGCAAGGCTTCAACTTCCGCCTCTTCGTTCGTTATTTTTTCATCGGTGCTGCAGATCAGATTTTGATAACCCAAAGGCTTGGCGACTGATTCAATGCCGCGGCAAATCTCAGCGAAATAAGAGTGCATCAGGTCAGGCACGACCACACCCAGCAGATAAGATCGATTGGTGGTAAGTGCGCGCGCGAATTGATTCGGCCGATAATTCATGCGCTGCGCCGTCTCGAGAATACGCGCACGCGTTTCCGGACTGATCTCGGGATGATCATTGATCGCGCGCGAGACGGTCATCTTTGAGACGCCCAACGCTTTGGCAATGTCTGCGAGAGTAGTCGGCATAATCTTTCTTCATTCCCTTCTCAATTTGGAGAAGGTCAGGGCGGGAAATTCACTTTCCTTTCAACGCGCGTACAATCGCCGCTTCCGCCAGCGGCGCCATGACTTCATAGCCCTTTGCGTTCGGATGCAAGCCGTCGTCACTCAACTCATCTTTGAGGAAGCCCTTGTCGTCAACCATCGCCGAATAATAATCGAGATAAGTTAACTTGTTGTTAGCGGCATAAGTTTTCATCCACTCGTTCAGCGCCTTTATCTTCTCCGGCGGTCTTTGCGTCGTGCGAATGATCGGCTTGCCATCGCGCTGTTCGTAATCGCTTACCGGCAGAATCGAGGCGAACACAACTCTGATCGAATTCGCCTTCGCGAGATCCGCCATCGCCACGAGATTATCTTCGATTGACTCGAGGGTCATGGGCCCGGTGTTGCCCGCGAGATCGTTCGTGCCGGCGAGGATGACCACCGCCTTCGGTTGCAAGGCGATAACGTCCGGACGAAACCTGATCAGCATCTGCGGCGTCGTCTGTCCGCTGATGCCGCGATCGACGTAAGGCTTGCCGGGGAAGAAGCCGCCAAACTTCGGGTTCTGCCACGAGTCG
>DATANL010000378.1:0-5326 GCA_036266295.1 Pyrinomonadaceae bacterium
CCTGGTGATTCAACCATATATTCCCAGTCCGTGAAAACGGCTGCAGAAACCCGACCGTTAGGGAGGGTGAAAGAAATTGCGGGAGCATCATCGGAGCTTTTCTCCGGCGGATATCCCGACTTGTCTAAAGAATGGCACCCTCCCTCCCGGTGGTAACAACATATTTGACGAATCAACGGAGTTCTCAACCCCGAGCACTGCAAATCGCCAAGCTGCGGAGCAGCAACCAGATCTAAGCCCAAGGCGAGTCTACGAGCCTTGGGTCGAGAAATATACATAAACCAGAGCCGCGCAGTGGCGATTGATAAGCTATGGCAACGGGTTCTCTCGCCGCTTCGCGGCTCCGATTTGATTATGGATGAGTACCCAAGGCTCGTAGACTCGCCTTGGGCTTAGCTCTGACCGCTGCTCCGCAGCTCGTATTGTCACAAGCACGCTTGCTGGTCCAGTACACGACTGCCCTGGGCGCCGCCATCCTCGGCCATCAGCGTTGGCGCAAACTGCGCGCGGGAGGCGCGCAGCTAAATTAGACGGGTCTAACAGAGTCAGCTTCGGTGGCGAAGGCCAGTGTTGAGTCAGCGGCCGAAAACTTTTCTCCATCGGTTCGATTCCCCTCGCTGCTTCCGAAACCCAACCGCTCAAAGTCGCGACCGAAATCATTGACTAACTAGATCGCGGCGAATATTCTCTCAGCGCATTTGAGCGGGCTGACCTCCGAACTGCAAGCCTTCGCTTTTGGGGCATCCAGCCCATCCTTGACCTCAGGAGGCGATCATGACAATCGATGAGATGAATCTTGCACCCACCGCGAAAGCGGCGGCCAAGCTACTTTTACAGAAACACCCGAATATTCAGTTCACGAGCGGACGTCGAGACGTGCAGCAGCAGGCACACGCCATGGCGGGCAATATCGTGAAACACGATCGACAGTGGATTGGTAATACGTACCTCAAGGCCCAAAAGCTCCAGGCGTGGGTCGATGCTCACCCCGAGGCCGTGACGGTTGACCAAATTACCGCGGGCCTGACCCAGGTGATGAACAAAATGCCTGAGGACGAGCGTTCGAAAATTAGCCGCCACTTGACGGGACGAGCCTTTGACGTGCGGCCTCTAAAACAGAACGCTAAAGCCATCAAAGCCGACATTCGCGCGCTGCCGGGCCTGAACAAGTTTCTCGAAAAGGAAGGCGGCCTCGTCCGCTGGCATGCGCAGTTTGATTAGGCTCTCGTGGCGCAAACGCGGACGCGTTATCGGTCTCATGCTGTAAGCGGTCGCTTTCTGAAACTTCCTCAGCTTCTCGCTCGTAAAACGAGTTCGCATTTTGGTGTAGTCTGCTACAAATCGCCGGTACATAAATCCGAAAAACTGAATTTTTTCTGAGGAGAAAATCCCTTGTATAAGAGAATCCAACTTCCGATCTTTGCTTCAACTCTCATCGTTCTATCGCTGCTGTTCTCAGTAAGCGCCATGGCCCAGACGAAGCTGCTGCGCTTTCCCGACATTCACGGCGACCGCGTAGCTTTCACTTATGGCGGCGACATTTGGACGGCGCCGGCGACTGGTGGCAGCGCAATTCGTCTGACTGCGCATCCCGGCATGGAAGTGTTCGCGAAGTTTTCGCCTGATGGAAAATGGATCGCGTTCACCGGCCAGTACGACGGCGACGAACAGGTCTATGTCGTGCCCTCGACCGGCGGCGTGCCGCGGCAGCTGACGTTTTATCCGGCGAAGGGACCTTTGACACCGCGGTGGGGCTGGGACAATCAGGTTTACGGCTGGAGCAAAGACGGCACGCGTATTTTCTTCAAGTCGCTGCGCGACTCGTGGACGCTGCCGATTGCACGGCTCTATTCCGTTTCAGTCGAAGGCGGCCCGACGGAAGCGCTGCCGATGCCCGAAGCAGGTTCCGGTGATTATTCTCCCGACGGCGCACAGATGGTTTACTCGCCGCAATCACGCGACTTCCGGCCTGAGAAGAGATACGGCGGCGGCCAGGCAAATAAGCTCTACATCTTCGATCTGAAAACGAACGCGGCGAAGCCGATCACCGAGGGTCCACGGGCCACGCGCGATGCGATCTGGATGGGGGACACGATTTATTACAACTCAGATCGCGACGGGCACTTCAATCTCTACGCTTACAACACGAAAAGCGGCAAGACTTCGCAGGTCACGCAAAACAAACAGTGGGACGTTCGTTGGCCCAGTTCAGATCATCAAGCTCGCATCGTTTATGAAATCGACGGCGAGTTGCAGGTTCTCGACACGAAGAGTGGCAAGGCCTCGCCGATTTCGATCACGGTGCCTGATGACGGATTAGCGCGCCGGCCCAGTCGCGTCTCAGCCGCCAACAACATCGAGTCTTACGAGCTGAGTCCGAAGGGCGAGCGGGCGTTGTTCTCGGCGCGTGGAGATATTTTCACCGCGCCGATCGAAAAGGGACCGACGCGCAATCTTACGCATTCCTCGGGCGCTCACGATAAATGGCCCACATGGTCTCCGGACGGATCGCAGATCGCTTTCATCTCTGACCTGAGCGGCGAGGAAGAACTCTACGTCGTGCCGCAAGACGGATCGAAGCCGCCGACGCAGTTGACCACCGGTGGCCAGGCGATGCGTTATCAGCCGGAATGGTCGGCCGATGGCAAACGCATCGCGTTCTCGGATAAGGACGGCAGGGTTTTCGTCGTCACCCTCGCCGACAAGAAGATGACTGAGGTCGCCAAGACACCGCGCAATCAGATCCGCGATTACGCCTGGTCGCCGAGCGGCAACTATCTGGCCTTCAGTATGTCGACGAGAGGCAGCGGTTTCGCGTCGATCTATGTCTGGAACGCCGCTGACAACAAGTTAAGCCGGCTCACCGATGACATGTTCAATGCGGGCAGTCCCGTCTGGGACCCGCAAGGCAATTACCTCTACTTCGCCAGTCAGCGCGAGTTCGCCCCACAGATTTCCAACATTGAATTCAACTATGCGACCAACCGCGATGTCTATCTGTACGCGATGGCTTTGCGCAAAGACGTGAAGCATCCGTTTCCAGCGGAAAGCGATGAAGCCGCGGTAACCAAGCCGAAGGACGAAAGCGCGCCGGCTGAAAAGAAGGAAGACGGCGAGAAGCCCGCCGAAGCCAAGCCGGCGACACCGCCCGCGCCCAGGACGATGACGATCGATTTCGACGGCATCTCGAGTCGCGTCGCGCGCGTGCCTATCGGCGCGGACAATTACGGCGGAATTGCCGCCAAGCCTGGCTTTTTGATTTATTCAACCGGGCCGGCCTTTTACTATGGCCGGCAAGGTGATCGACCGCCGCAACTTAAGATCTACTCGCTAAAGGATCGCAAGGAGACCGTACTCATCGACGATTTCGGTGGGGGCTTCGCGCTCTCGCGCGACGGGTCGAAAATTCTCACGCGCACGGCGCAGGGCTTTGGTCTTTACGATGCAACACCGCAGGGCGACAAGAGCCGCAAGCCCGTTTCGATCACCGGCCTGGTAGTCGATCGCGTGCCCGCGGAAGAGTGGAACCAGATCTTCAATGAGGTCTGGCGGCGCTATCGCGATTGGTTCTATGTGCCGAACATGCACGGCTACGATTGGGTCGCACTGCGCGAACAGTACAAGCCTTTGCTGCCATACGTCGCGCATCGTTCAGATCTCAACTACGTAATTTCAGAAATGGTTTCTGAATTAACGATTCAGCACGCGTATGTCGAAGGCGGCGACTTCCAGATTCCGCCGCGGCCGCGCGTGGGACTGCCGGGCGCGCGCTTTGAACTGGATAAGACAGCCGGGCGCTATCGCATCTCGAAGATCTTCGCAGGTCAGAACGAAGAAGACATCTATCGCTCGCCGCTTACCGAGATCGGCGTGAACATTCACGTTGGCGATTACGTGCTGGCGATTGACGGCGATGAATTGAAAGCAACTGACGATGTATATCGGATGCTGCGCAACAAAGCAGACAACCCGGTTTCGTTGACCGTCAACAGCAAGCCGACGATGGACGGATCGCGCATCGTTTCGTATCGTCCCATCACCGATGAAGGCAACTTGATCTATCTCGATTGGGTCACACGCAATCAAAAGCGCGTGGCCGAAGCCAGCGGCGGACGCATCGGCTACATTCACGTTCCCGACATGGGCGCGAACGGCATTCGCGAGTTCATCAAGTGGTTCTACCCGCAAATCGACAAAGAGGCGTTGATTGTCGACGTGCGGGCTAACGGCGGCGGCAATGTCTCGCGCATGCTAATCGAGCGCCTGCGTCGCAAGATGCTCGGCGTCAACTATTCGCGGACAGATGACTTCGGCAACACTTATCCCGACGGCGTATTCCTGGGACCGATGGTTGCGCTGCTCGATCAGAACTCGGCTTCGGACGGCGACATTTTCCCGTACATGTTTCGCGAAGCTGGACTTGGACCATTGATCGGCAAGCGCTCGTGGGGCGGCGTCGTAGGTATCGGCAGTCGCGGGCCACTCATCGACGGCGGCACGATCTTCGTTCCCGGGTCGGCACTGGCGAACAGCAAGGGCCAGTGGGTGATTGAAGGCTACGGGGTCGATCCCGACATCGAAGTCGAGAATGATCCGCAGTCGGAAATCGCCGGCAAGGATCCGCAATTGGAACGTGGCATTGCCGAGTTGATGACGAAGATTAAGAACAATCCGACGAAGGTGCCGGCAAGACCGGCGCCGCCGATCAAAACGATTAAGTGAAAGGCGGCATTATTCTCTAACTCCCTTCTCGCTTTCGGAGAAGGGTCGCACCGATACTTAGCGAGGGATGAATTGCTCTTCGAGCAAAATCATCCCTCGCGTTTATCCGTTGTGAGATTAACCCCTCTGCCAGAGGAGCGGCCTTAGGACCGCCACTTACTAATAATCGGAACTAAAAAACAATGTGCCAGCTCGAAGGTTGCGATCGCGGGGGACGCGACTCGGCGGCCGAGCTGGCACAGGCAGGCGGTATCGATGTCAACGTCGGACGGCTCTTGCAACCGCTGACTTTGGGGTCAGCCCCGACCCGACGCCGAAAATTATACTCCGCTGATACCATCCGTCAACGACTTTGTTCGAGCAGCTGTGACCCGATTCACTAGCCGCGAGCGAATTGTCAAAAGCCTCGTGTTTACCGTGCATTTGACACTCTTCCGAGCGCTTCCTATACTGCAAATTCCTCAATCGCCATTGGCCAGGTAGCTCAGTTGGTAGAGCGCGGCCCTGAAAAGGCCGGCGTCGGCGGTTCGATTCCGTCCCTGGCCACCATTCTTTTCAATAACTTAGCGCTGTTCTGCGATGCGTACTTCGCTCTTCACAACTT
>DATANL010000379.1:0-2035 GCA_036266295.1 Pyrinomonadaceae bacterium
CATTTGTTATTTGAGATTTGTCATTTGTTGATTGGCGCTCCGGCAGACGACTTCAAATTCGTTCTTCAAATTAATCAATGAAAGATTTCAAATGACCAATGGTAAATAGTCTTTTTCAGCGCTTCACATCAGGATCCAAACAAAAATGAATTGTCCAAATTGCGGCGCCGCGATTTCCGCCGGCGGAACTTTCTGTGGTCGCTGCGGCACGCGCATCGAATCCACCACGCCAACTCATTCAATCAGCATCGACAGCGACGGCCAGGGAACGGGCCGCGGCTACAGTTATCAAATCGAACATCAACCCGCGTTCTCGCTCGCAGTGCTGAAGCTGCAACCCGAACAGTCGATCATGGCCGAAGCCGGCGCGATGGTCTCGATGTCGGCCAACGTCGAATTGCAATCGCAGATGAAGGGCGGATTGTTCGGCGCCCTCAAACGCGCGGCCGGCGGCGAGTCGGCCTTCGTTTCAACCTTTACCGCGCGTGGCGGCCCGGGAGAAGTGACGCTCGCGCCCGGCGCGCCCGGCGACATCGCCGCGATCGAAATGCACAATCAAACCTTCTTTGTGCAGTCCAGTTCCTATCTCGCCGGCGACTCCAGTCTGGTTATGGATACGAAGTGGGGCGGCGCAAAAACTTTTTTCGCCGGTGAAGGTCTGTTTGTGCTGATGGTCCAGGGACAAGGTGTGCTCCTCGTCTCTTCATTCGGTGCTATTCATCGCAAGACACTCGCGCCCGGCGAACGCTACGTCGTCGACACCGGCCACCTGGTCGCATGGGAAGGCACGACGCAATACACTCTGCGCAAAGCCGCGGCCGGTTTCTTTCGCAGCATGGTCAGCGGCGAAGGCATCGTGGCCGAATTCACCGGCCCGGGTGAACTGTTGATTCAAACCCGCAACCTGGCGGCGCTGGCGGGATTACTGAAGCCGTTCTTCCCCTCGCAATCAAGCGGCAACAGCGGGTTCAGTATAAATTTGGGAAGCTAGATAATGATGGACAACGCAATCCTTGCACTCGAAGATGGTCGCGTGTTCCGTGGGCGATCATGGGGCGCCGGCGGCTGTAGCGTTGGCGAGATGGTCTTCAACACTTCAATGAGCGGTTATCAGGAAGTGCTGACCGATCCTTCGTACGCCGGACAGATCGTCTGCATGACTTACCCGCTGATCGGGAACTATGGTGTCAACGACGAAGATACCGAATCGTCGCGGCCGTGGGTGGAAGGATTCGTCGTGCGTGAAGCCAGTCGCGTTGCTTCGAATTGGCGCTCGAATGAATCGTTGGATGCTTACTTAAAACGCTGGAACATTGTGGCCATCGATCACATCGACACGCGCGCGCTGGTGCGCCACATTCGTGACAAAGGCGCGATGCGGGCTTGCCTTTCATCCGTCGACAGCAATGCGGACAGCGTAATTGAAAAGGCGCGCAAGTCGCCGCCGATGGAGAACCGCGAACTGGCCAGCGTGGTCACCACAAAGCAGCCCTACGAATTTGCGGCGCAGGGCGCGGAACGTTTTCACGTTGTCTGTTATGACTTTGGGGTGAAGACAAACTCGCTGCGCGAGTTGGCCCAGGCCGGTTGCCGTGTCACGATCGTCCCCGCCTCGACGCCGGCGAATGAAGTGCTGGCGATGAAGCCCGACGGAATCTTTCTCTCGAACGGCCCCGGCGATCCGGCTTCGATGACAAAGGAAGTTGAGGAAGTAAAGCGCCTGGCCCAGTCAGGCACGCCGACATTTGGAATTTGCTTCGGCCATCAACTACTCGGCCGCGCCTTTGGTGGTCAGACCTTCAAGTTGATGTTCGGTCATCGCGGCGGCAATCAACCGGTGAAAGATTTCCGCGATGGGCACGTTGAAATTACTTCACATAATCACGGGTTCGCCGTGAAAGCCGAGACGCTGCCGCCTGAGGTCGAGGTCACGCACATCAATCTCAATGACCAATGCGTCGAAGGCATGCGGCACAAAACTCTGCCGATTATCTCGGTGCAATATCACCCTGAAGCTGCGCCGGGCCCACACGAT
>DATANL010000380.1:0-5454 GCA_036266295.1 Pyrinomonadaceae bacterium
CTTCAACGTCTCATGCACGTCGACATCGCCGGCCTGGAGCGCCGGAACCAATCCGAAGAGAACTCCGGTCAGGACGGATACCCCAAGCGTGAAAGCCAGCACGCGCCAATCGAGACTGATTTCGCGCGAACGCGGAATCGCCGTCGGACTGATGTAAAGAATGAGCTTGATTGCCAGGCGCGCGATTCCCAAGCCAAGTCCGCCGCCGATGATTGCCAGCAACACGCTCTCGGTAAGCAACTGCCGCGCAATCCGCCAACGGCTGGCGCCCATCGCGGCGCGAATTGCCATCTCTTTTCGTCGGCCGGTAGCCCGGGCCAACAAAAGATTTGCGATGTTCGCGCAGGCAATCAACAGCACAAATCCGACGGCGCCAAACAAAATCCAGAGCGTCTGCTTGACGCTGTCCCCGACGAGAACCTCCATCATGGTGCGAATGCGAATTCCGTTTTGCGCATTTGAATCCGGAAACTGTTTATTGAGGTTGGCGGAGATATTGTTCATATCGGCCTGCGCCTGTGCCTGCGTGATGCCCGGCTTCATGCGCGCCACCGCGTACAAACCCGGATGATTGCCGCGCTCCTGCCAATTCGTATCATCTGACAGTGGTCCCACCGGGACCCACATTTCGACGCGTGTAGGAAATGAATACTCGGGCGGCATCACGCCGATCACGGTATAGCTTCGGCCGTTGAAAGTTAACGTTTGATTGAGGATGTTTGATTGCCCGCCGAAGCGCCGCTGCCACAGCGCATAGCTCAGCACCACCACCGGCGCAGCTCCCGGTTTGTCTTCATCATCGGTGAAGACCCTGCCGATCAGCGGCTTCGCGCGCAAGGCGGCGAATAGATCGGCAGACATCTGACCGGTCAGGATTCGCTCGGCTTCACCGTAGCCGGTGAAGTTATAGCTGCTGCGATTGTAGACTCCGATCTTCTCAAACACACGGTTCTGATTTCGCCAGTCGGTGAAGTTCGGATAGGAGATCGACATTTCGTCGAGCACCGGACTGCGTTCATTCAGGAACAGCAACTCGTCCGGATGATCGAAAGGCAACGGGCGCAGGATGACCGCATTCAGCACGCTGAAGATCGCCGTGTTCGCGCCAATGCCCAGCGCCAGTGCGAGAATCACGATGAAAGTTATGGTGGGCGTCTTGAGCAACATGCGCGCGCCATAACGTAAATCCTGAAGTAGTGTGGCCATCGATCAATCCTCCCTATTCATATCGCAATGCCTGCAAGGGATCGACTCTGGTCGCGCGCCGCGCCGGTATGTAACAGGCGGCCAGCGCGATCAAAAGCAGGGCCAGTGAGACGCCAGCAAACGTCGCTTTGTCTGTGGGCGCGACATCGAAGAGCAGGCTGCTCATCAGACGAGTCAACGCGAAAGCTCCGGCCAGACCGATGGCCACGCCGACAGCTGCGATCACCAGTCCGCCTTTCATTACCAGTCTCATCACGTTCCCAACTTGCGCCCCCAGGGCCATGCGAATTCCGATTTCGTGTGTTCGTTGAGTTACCGCGTAAGACATTACGCCGTAAACTCCCACCGCGGCGAGCACCAAAGCCAAACCGGCGAACAGCGTCAACAACAACATGTTGAAGCGACGCGCATCGAACGACGCGGCGGCCACCTCATTCATACTCTGCACCTTGGTAATCGGCAGCTGCGCATCTACTTTCCAAATCTGCTCCTTCACCGCTTGCGTCATCGCTGACGGATCCGCCTGGGTCCGCACGGCAAACGACATCCAACGCTTCCAGGAATTGATTTGCGTGTAAGGCGAATAAAGCGCCGGCAGCTCGGGCAGATCGAGACCAAAGTGTTTCACGTTGCCGACGACGCCGACGATTTCGATCCACTGCACCGTCGGATTACGCGCCCAGCGAACGCGTTTGCCCAGCGGGTTCTCGTTGGGAAAATACTGCTTCACCATCTCGTCGTTGGCGATTCCCACCAACGGCGCGTTCGGATCGAAATCCTGCTTTTGGAAGTCTCGACCGCTCTTCAGCGGAATCTGCATCACGTGAAAATAATCTCCCATCACGCTGCGCGTTTCGAGACTGGGCTCGTCGCCCGGCGCGATCGGCGGGCGGCCTTCGATCAGGAAATCGTGATCAAGCGAATCGCCACTCAACGGTAATTCGCTGACCATCGCGGCTTGCATGCCGGGCAGCGAATTAACGTTGGCCAGAGCCTGGGTACGAAAACGCGTCTGCGGATCGACGTCCTTGTAACGCGTCTCCGGCAACTCGACGCGCATCGTGAGCAGATGCTCCGGATTAAATCCGGGCTCAACATTTCGCAGCTTCCAAAATGTCTTAACCAACAACCCCGCGCCGACCAGAAGGATGAGCGCGACCGCCAGTTCGGCCACTACGAAGGCATTGCGCAGTCTCTGCTGCGATCGGGAGGAGCTCGCGCCGCGCGCGCTTTCTTTCAAACCCGAAGTCGCCGCCGCGCGCGAAGCTGTCCACGCCGGCAACAATCCGAAAATCAAGCCGGTCAACAACGACACTCCAAGGGTGAAACCGAAGACGCGCACATCGACTCCGATCTCGTCCAGGCGCGGCAGGTTCGCCGGCTTCAGCGCAATCAAAAGATTGATGCCCCACCAGGCAATGACCACTCCGATTGCGCCACCTACGATCGCGATCAAAATACTTTCGGTCAGAAGTTGGCGCACGATTCTCCAGCGACCGGCGCCCAGCGCGGTGCGAATAACAATCTCGCGTCCGCGTTCTGCGCCTCTGGCCAACAAAAGGTTCGCGAAATTCGCGCAGGCAATCAGCAACACCAGGCTGACCGCCGCGAACAGAATGAGCAAGGCGCTCCGAGATTGGCCCACAATCCGCTCCTGCAAAGCGATGAGTGCGGTGCTGCGGTTCTTGTTGTCGGCCGGATATTGTTTGGCGAGTTGCTCATCGATGAGCCGCATCTCGGCGCTGGCCTGTTGCAGGGTAACCCCTGGCGCCAGCCGTCCATAGGTTCGCAGGAAATGGACGCCGCGAAAATTTGCCGCGACCGGATTTGAAATGTGCACCGGCGTCCACGCCTCAGTATTCTCGCGCGGTGATTTGAACGCCGCGGGCATCACCCCAATCACGGTGTACGAGTTGCCGCTGAGCGGAATTGTCTTGCCCAGAATGTTCTGGTCGCCGCCAAACTGGCGCTGCCACAAAGCATGACTCAGGACCACCACGAAAGGCCCGCCATCCTGATCGTCATTCGCCGTGATATAACGGCCGCGCGCCGCATTGATGCCGAGGGTCTCGAAGTATCCTCCGCTCACCTGGCCCACTTGAATCTGCACGGGCTCAGACCCGGCGGTGTAGGCCAAAGGCGAGAGCACTTCACCGCCAATCCTGGTGAACGTTTTGCTCGCCGCCGTCACGTCAGCTAAATCAAGCGCCGACTGATTTGATCGAAACGTCACCAGGCGATCCGGCTCTGCATAACTCAGCGGACGGAGCAAGACGGCATTGATCACGCTGAAGATGGCCGTGTTGGCGCCAATCCCGAGTGCCAGAGTGATGATCGCGACGGCCGCGAAGGCCGGCCGCGTCAAAAGGCTGCGAACTCCAAAGCGGATGTCTTTGAATAGTGTGTCCATGCTAACCCTCAAGCCATTCGGCTGGTGTCATTCGTATCTCAGTGCATCGAGCGGATCTAATCGTAGTCAGAAGCCAGGGCCGTACGGACGCTGGGATCAATTAATCCCACGGACCCAACTTGATCCCATCGCTACCGCTCCGGGCTCTGACACTGCTCATTCACATCGAAGCGCTTCCAGCGGATCGACCCTGGTGGCGCGCAATGCGGGAATACAACAAGCCAGCATGGCCACGAGCGAAAGCAGTACCGCGATGAACAGGAAAGTCACCGGGTCGCGCGTCGTCACGCCGAAGAGCAGGGTCTCGAGCAGACGCGTTAACAAGAGCGCCCCGCCAATGCCCAGCAACAAACCGAGGCCGACAATTTTCACGCCGTCTTTCACAATCATGCCGAGCACGTCGCGCGTCTGTGCGCCGAGCGCCATACGAATGCCAATCTCGTTCGTCCGTTGCGCCACCGAATAACTCATCACCCCGTAGAGGCCGATGATGGTGAGTACCAGCGCAACGCTCGCGAAGATCGACAGCAACGTCGTGTTGAAGCGCGGTGCGGCTACTGAAGACGAAACATATTCGTCCATCGTCTTGATGCTGAAGACCGGCAACTCAGAGTCCATCGCCTGCACCTCGCGCGTGACCGCGCTAACCAGCGCGTGCGGATCGTTGCTGGTCTTAACGACCATCGCCAGTTCGCTGAACGGCACCTGAGACTGCGGCAGGTAATAGACAGGTTTGGGATCAGTGTTGAGCGCGCGATTGTGAATGTCCGCCGCGACGCCGATGATCTCGCGCATGGTCGAGCCTTCGTCCTCCCAGGTACTGATGCCCGGCTCGATGCGTTTGCCGATCGGATTTTCGCCGGGAAAATACTGTCGCGCGAACGCGTCGCTGATTATCACCACCGGCGTCGAACTGTGCTCGTCACGTTCGTTAAAGTCCCTGCCCTTCATCAGGGGGATGCCCATGGTGCGGAAGTAATCGGGCTCAGTCATGAATAAGTCCGCCACTGGTGCGTCCTTAGGCGCAACCGGACGGCCGTCGATTTGGAAAGTGATGCCGAAGCGATCGCCGCTCAACGGCAACGGCAAGGCCGCGCTGGCTGATTGCACGCCGGGCAGGCTGCGCACACGGTTCGCGAGGTCGCGATAGAAACGCGCTTGCTTCTCGGATGAATAACGAACTTCAGGCAAAGACACATTGAAGGTCAGCACGTTCTGCGCCTGCAGACCGGAGTTGACGTGTTGCAACCGCCAGAAGCTTTGAATCAAGAGCCCGGCGCCCACGAGCAGCACCACCGCAATCGCAAGTTCCGCGATCACCAGCGCGCCCCGGACCCGGTTCTTGCGCGCTCCGCCTCCGGCGCTACGTCCTTCTTTCAACGATTCGTTGAGATCAGTTTTCGAGAGGTGGAGCGCCGGCACTAATCCAAACACGACACCGGTCAGCAGCGTCACACCGAGCGTGAAGCCGAGCACGCGCCAATCCAATCCCACTTGAATGGCGCGCGGAATATCTTTCTTCCCGAGCGCGATCAGCAAGTCCGACCACCAGATGGCGAGGGCCAGCCCGAGCACACCGCCGGCGAAAGACAGCAACACACTCTCAGTCAGCAACTGGCGCACGACTCGCAGGCGGCTGGCGCCGAGAGCTGACCGTAAGGCCATCTCTTTGTGACGCGTAATCGCGCGCGCGAGCAGCAGGTTCGCCACGTTCGCACACGCGATTAAAAGTACGCAGGCAACAGCGCCGAGCATGATGAGCAGTGCGGGCCGCACATCACCGACCAGTGCTTTCAAGGTGGGTTCGATGCGAATGCCCTTGTTGGTGTTCGTGTCCG
>DATANL010000381.1:0-1585 GCA_036266295.1 Pyrinomonadaceae bacterium
ACTACGGTCTCGACCTCACAAATCCCGAAGCCCAGGGGTTTCTCATCGATAATATGAAAGGTTTTTTCTACGGCGCGTCGAGCGATCTCGCCCAGATCGACACCTCGAAAGAAGGCTCGATTAAGTGGTAAGTCCGGTGGCCCGGGCGTCCCGCCCGTGAAATCACGCGCAGGATGCGCGTGCCACAGTCTTTTTTGAAACCGGTTGCCTGCGTCGCGCGTAGGAATCTCTTTGAATCGGTTCTCTTCAGTTCTTATCCATCAGGCTAAATCAGAATCTATTTTTTCGGATCACAGGAGGATTTTGCTTTGTTCACCACGAAATTCTTTGCCCGGCTACTCACATCAGGCCTCGCAGTGTCGTTTGTCCTGATTGCTTCAACCGCCGCTTTGGGACAGACGAAGCTACTGCGCTTCCCCGACATCCATGGCGATCGCGTCGCCTTCACGTATGGCGGCGACATCTGGACGGCGGCCACCAGTGGCGGGAGCGCAATCCGCCTGACGGCCCATCCCGGGATGGAAGTATTCGCGAAGTTCTCGCCTGACGGCAATTGGATTGCGTTTACCGGACAGTACGACGGCGATGAGCAGGTCTATGTGATTCCGGCCACCGGCGGTGTGCCCCGCCAGCTTACTTTCTATCCGGCCAAAGGCCCGTTCACGCCTCGCTGGGGCTGGGATAACCAGGTCTACGGCTGGACGAAAGACGGCAAGCAAATCATTTTCAAGTCGCAGAGAGATTCATGGACGCTGCCGGTGGCCCGGCTCTATACCGTTTCGGTCGATGGCGGTCCGGCAGAAGCTTTGCCGATGCCGGAAGCTGGATCGGGCGACTTCTCCCCGGACGGCGCTCGCATGGTTTACTCACCTCAGTCTCGCGACTTTCGTCCGGAAAAACGTTATGGCGGCGGCCAGGCGAACCGGCTCTACATCTTCGATTTGAAAAGTTACGACGCCAAGGCGATCACCGAAGGTCCGCGCGCCACCCGCGATGCGATGTGGATCGGCGACACAATATATTTCAATTCCGATCGCGATGGCCACTTCAACCTTTACGCTTACAACGTCGCCAACGGCAAGACGAATCAGGTGACCCAAAACAAGCAGTGGGACGTGCGCTGGCCCAGTTCGGATCACAAAAACCGCATCATTTACGAGATGGATGGCGAGTTGCAAATCCTCGACACCCGGAGCGGAAAAGCTGCGCCCATTTCGATCACCGTGCCGGATGATGGTTTGGCGCGCAGACCGAGCCGCATCTCAGCGGCGAACAACATTGAGTCCTACGAATTAAGTCCGAAGGGCGAACGCGCCCTGTTCTCAGCGCGCGGCGATATCTTCACCGCGCCGATCGAGAAAGGTCCGACCCGTAATCTGACGCACTCTTCCGGCGCGCACGATAAGTGGCCTTCCTGGTCACCGGACGGCTCGCAAATCGCTTTCATCTCAGACATGACGGGCGAGGAAGAACTTTATGTGGTGCCGCAGGACGGTTCGAAGCCGCCGACGCAAATGACCACGGGCGGCCAGGCGATGCGTTATCAGCCTGATTGGTCGGCTGATGGAAAACGAATCGCGTTCAG
>DATANL010000382.1:0-2436 GCA_036266295.1 Pyrinomonadaceae bacterium
TCCGCTGAATCTTTTGAGGGTTCCTCTTGATCCGGTCGCTACCGCTCGCGGTTCTGACACAGAAATTCGATTAGCCCGGCAGATTCACCAGTTGATTAATTCGATCTTTCACCTGCGACACCAGCATCGCAGTTTCTTCCGGCGTAAAGTCCGCAGCCCGGAACGCATCTTCAATTTGCTTGTCGCTCAACTGGGCCAGAAGGCCCCCGATCCATTTCGCGTCGGCCACCGAAACCTGATCGAACAGCCCGCTTTGTTTGCCGCTGTAAGCGAAGCGCACGCGGCCGCCCTTCTCACCTTCGACGAACTGCGTCTTGACGTACTTCTCAGGTTCGTTGCGGCTGTGCGAGATCGGCCCACCGGTCTTACCGAATGTCGCGCCGAGGTCGCTGATTACATATCTCAGTTCTGAGACGCCGTCGGGATTGGTGCTCGTCAAGATTACGTTGTTCGAAGTTTTCAAATCCCAGTTGTTCAAGAGCGCCATCATCACCAGCAAGCCATTCAGCTCGCGCTTGCCCACAAACGGATTGGATTTCCAATCCCAGTTCTCGCCGCGCTTGACGCCGTCACCGCGCTCTTCAAAACGAGCATCGGCAAAGCCGTCTTTTTCACAGCGCGGCACGTCCTTACGCGGTTTCGGCGCGCCGGCGATATGCACGCAGGGCACCAGGTAATTGGTCTCGGTCACATAACCAACCGCCCACACCAGGCGCAAAGCGGCAGTTTCGGGACGCGCTTCGTTCCCGAGTTTCACCACCCATTTGCGGCCGCTGCCGTCGCGCACGTGATATTTCACCGAATAGCCTTCGGACCCTTCCTGGAGAAAGGTGACATTCGAAAGGTCCGGCTTCTTTTCATCGCCGCCCGGGCCCAGCATGAGATCGCGCGACGCTATGTCGGTCGGCTCGCGCCACAAGATCGCGTCACCAATGATTCCGCTGTTCGTCCGATTCGCATCGAGCCCCACGCGTTCGCTTTCCGCGCGTCTGGGACGCGTGTCCTGTTGCGCAAACACAAACGGCACGAGCGAAAGCAACGCTAACCACGCCGCAAATGGAAAAATTCTTTTCATCGTTTTTGACCTCGACATTTCTCTTCACCTCACCTCTTAATTCTGTTCGTGCACTTAACCGCGCC
The DNA here is from genome assembly GCA_036266295.1 of Pyrinomonadaceae bacterium. Classification (GTDB taxonomy): domain Bacteria; phylum Acidobacteriota; class Blastocatellia; order Pyrinomonadales; family Pyrinomonadaceae; genus UBA11740. Next base: position 1,141 of record DATANL010000382.1, read on the forward strand.
GGTTCCGTTTAGAGCGCGGACTTGTCCGCGCCGTCCCCGTTTAGAGTGCGGACTTGTCCGCGCCGGCCGCACAAGTGCGGCCTCTAAACGAGTAATTCAAGATTTCAAGAGGGCAATTCATAATTTCCAAACGAGCATTCATGATCTTCAAGAACTGAACTCACGTCCTTCAAAATATGTCTGACTGTCGAATGGCTCTTCGTCTGCCTGTCTTTCGATGGGCTGATAACTTCCATTCGCGAGCAATTCGCGCGCGTTCACGTTGTCGCGCAGGTACGCTTGCAGCACCTCATCTTTCAAGTGCGCGCGCATCGACGGATCATCGATCGGACAGACGACTTCGACGCGCCGGCTCAAATTCCGATGCATCCAGTCGGCACTGCCGATGTAGACTTCTTCGTTACCGTCATTCGCGAAATACATCACGCGGCTGTGCTCCAAAAAGCGGCCGACGATGCTGCGCACGCGAATGTTCTCGGACAAGCCGGGCACACCCGGGCGCAACATGCAGACGCCGCGCACAATTAAGTCGATCGAGACGCCCGCCTGCGAAGCTTCGTAAAGGCTGCGAATGATTTGCTCGTCCGCAACGCGATTAAGTTTGGCGATGATCTGCGCGGGACGGCCGGCCTTGGCGTGCGCCGTCTCGCGCTCAATCAAGGACGTAAGCTTTTCTCGCAGATTAACCGGCGCCACCAAAAGCTTCTGGTAAGTCTTCGGAGTCGAATACGCGGTCAGATAATTGAAGAACTCCGTCGCGTCCTCGCCAATCGTCTGGTCCGCAGTGAAAATGCCGAGGTCGGTGTAGGTCGCCGACGAGGCTGGGTTGTAATTGCCGGTGGCGATGTGCACGTACCGTCGCAGATGCTGCCCTTCGCGGCGCACGACCAACGTCAGCTTGCAGTGCGTCTTCAAACCGATAAGACCATAAACCACATGCACGCCGGCGCGTTCGAGCCGCTGCGCCCATTCGATATTGTTCTCTTCGTCAAAGCGCGCCTTTAATTCAATCAGCGCCGTCACCTGTTTGCCCTGTTCGCCGGCCTGCCGCAGGATCTCGGCGATTTCGGATTGTTGGCCGGTGCGATAGAGACAAATCTTGATCGCCAGCACGTTCGGATCAGTCGCGGCGGCGCGAATGAAATTCGTAACCGTCGAATAATTGGTGTAAGGGTGGTGCAGCAGCACATCGCCGCGCTTGATCGCATCAAAGACAGAATTGGCCTCACTCAATCTGCGTGGCGTAATCGTCCGGAGCGGCTTGTATTTCAACTCAGGCAAATCGAGATTTGCGAG
>DATANL010000383.1:0-1680 GCA_036266295.1 Pyrinomonadaceae bacterium
GAAGAATGACCGGGTTCTCCAGCTCAACTTCCATGCTCTCCGGATCGGTGACGAAATAGGGCGAAAGATAGCCGCGGTCAAACTGCATTCCTTCGACGACTTCCAGCGAAGTTTCCATCGTGCGCGACTCTTCAACTGTGATGACGCCGTCTTTGCCGACCTGATCCATTGCTTTCGCGATGATGCCGCCGATGGTCGCGTCGCCGTTTGCGGAGACGGTGCCCACCTGAGCGATCATGTCGCCTTTAACCGGCTTCGCCAGACGATGAATCTCCTCGGTGGCGCGCGCCACAGCCTTGTCGATGCCGCGCTTGAGGGCCATCGGATTTGCGCCGGCGGCAACCGTCTTCACACCTTCCTTGAAAATTGATTGCGCCAGAACTGTCGCGGTCGTAGTGCCGTCGCCGGCCACGTCGGAAGTCTTGGAAGCGACTTCGCGCACCATCTGCGCGCCCATATTTTCGAGGTTGTCCTTGAGTTCGATCTCTTTCGCCACGGTCACACCATCCTTGGTGATCGTCGGCGAACCGAATTTCTTATCGATTACGACGTTGCGGCCTTTGGGCCCCAGCGTAATCTTCACTGCATCGGCGAGCTGGTTGATGCCCCGCAGTATTGCTGAACGCGATTCCTCGCCATGAACTACTTGCTTTGCCATTTTTGTTTCTTCTCCTAATTAGATTTTGTGGCTGAAAAGAAGGAAGCGGAATTCCGCTCGGCCTACTTGCCACCTTTCTTTCCTGCGGCAGCGCGTTGAATGATTCCCAGAATCTCGTCTTCGCGCATGATCAAAAGCTCTTCATTGTCGATCTTGACTTCGGACCCGCTGTATTTTCCGAACAGCACCCGGTCACCGACTTTCACATCCAGGGTCTGGCGGCTGCCATCTTCGCGATACTTACCTTCGCCCGCTGCCACGACCTCGCCCTCCTGGGGCTTCTCTTTCGCGGAATCGGGAATAATGATCCCGCCACGAATCTGTTCGCCTTCTTCAATGCGCCGCACAATTACACGGTCATGAAGCGGCCTGATATTGACTGCCATACTTTCTCTAGCTCCTCTCAAGGTTTGATGAATTTAGACACAACATTGCGAATAAGAACTGCTCTTTAACTTCCCAGTTTTGGCAATCTGGAGTTATGAGTGCTAGGAAATATAAAAAAGTGATGAGGTGCTTGTCAACCAGTCTCGTGAAGAGCACAAAACCCCCGCAAAAACGGTCTTGAGGCTGGCGAGAGTCTCCCGAGGCGTCTACAATCGCTGAGATTACGATATGAAACGACTTATACTGACATATGTTTGCCTGACCTGTCTGCTTGCCGGTTGCTCACGAAGTGGAACAGTGGGCCGAGAGCGACGCAGCCTCACAGAACCGCCCAGCAATAGCCGAGCGGTAACAGCAGAACCTTCGCAACGAAGCGCGCTACAAAACCAGGTTTCAGAAATCGCCGCCCTCGCCAAAGGCCACGTCGGTGTCTCTGCGATGATTCTCGAAACTGCAGAGACGGTCGCGGCCCTCAATCCACGCGATCACTTTCCGATGCAGAGCGTCTATAAACTGCCGATTAGTATGGCCGTGATGCAGCAGGTTGACGCCGGGAAGATCAAGCTTGAGCAGAAAGTTGCGGTGACGAAAAGTGATTTCGTCAGAGCCGGCCAGCACAGTCCGATTCGCGATCG
>DATANL010000384.1:0-3822 GCA_036266295.1 Pyrinomonadaceae bacterium
GAGCGACGCCTGCTGGAAGATGTGGCGGCCGCTCCTGCCGGCGCCTCCACCAAGAAAGCCACGAACAAATTTGCTTACAGCCTCGGCGCGTTCATTCCGATCGGCGCGGTCGCGCTCTACTTTGTAGTAGGAAACCCGAAAGGCGTAACCACGACCCCGACCGAGCGGCCGGCGGCGCCGGCGTCAACCACTGCCGACAACGCGATGTCGGACCAACAGATCGCGGCCAACATTCAGAAGCTCGCCGATCGAATGAAGAACAACCCCAACGACGCTCAGGGTTGGACCATGCTGGCGCGCAGCTACATGATGCAGGAGCATTTCAGCGACGCCGCGACTGCTTACGAAAAGCTTACCGTGCTGACGCCGAACGATGCCGATGCCTGGGCCGATTATGCAGAGGCTTCGGCGCTGGCCAATGGTCAGAACCTGGCCGGTAAACCTACTGAGGCAATCAACCATGCGTTGAAGATCGACCCGAAGAACCAGAAAGCCCTGGCCCTCGCCGGCAGCGCGGCATTTCAGGCGAAGGACTACAACAAGGCAATCGAACATTGGCAGCAACTGCTCAAGTTGTTACCGGCCGGGTCTCAGGAATTGCAAATTATTACCGAACAGATATCGAAGGCTAAAGAGTTGGCTGGCGGAAAAGGATCGCGTTAGAGTTTTTGGGGTGCGGTGGCTTGAGGCCGCTTTGCTTTGTTTTGCTGAGCGAACGTTACTCGGATCTGTCGAAGTGCGGAAAGAAAGCGCCGTCAAGCCGGCGCCCTCCAAAAGGAGCCAACATGTCCGAAAGAAAAGCCATTGACTGCCGCGAATACCCGAGCGAAAGCGGATGCACCCTGAGAATCGAAGGCACCGAAGAAGAAGTGATCGAGGCCGCTATCAATCACGCCATCACCAGTCACGGCCACACTGAAAACCCGCAACTCCGTGAACAGATTCGCAACCTCCTCAAACCTGTTAACTAAATGACCAGAGACAACCTGTTATTCGCAATCATCGGCATTCTGCTCGGCTTCATCGCCGGCTTTTTGTTGGCCGGCAACATCAGCCAACGCGAAGCCGCACAACGCGCACTGCCGACGAGTGCGCAAAGCCAGAATCTGCCACCTAATCATCCGCCGGTCGCCGGCGATCAGCAGACGAGCGGCGAAGGCGGCCAGCAGATGCTGGCGTCGGTCCAGACTGCGATGAAGCAGGCTCGCGAGAATCCAAACGATTTCGATGCCCAGGTGACCGCGGCGAAACTCGAATATCAAATCCAGCGATTCGATCAAGCGATTGAGTATTTGCTCGCCGCTAACAAGTTGAAGCCGGATAACACTGAGGTCCTCGCCATGCTGGGCGAAGCCAATATGGATGCCCAGCACTTTGACGCGGCCATCAAATGGTACAAAGCGGCGCTCGGAAAGAACCCGAAGGACATCACTTCGCTCGACGGCTACTGCTTCGTGCTCTTGCAGAGCGGCGACGCCAAGAATGCCGAGGATGCGCTGAACAAGTTAGAGAAAGCTGATCCAAACAATCAGGACCTGCCGCAATTTCGCAAGAAACTGGATGAGCTGAAAGCCAGGAAGTAATTCAGTACCGGCAGAGTTCAGTCGATTCCTTCCGGGTCACACCCGGAGACGCTGTAAGCGACTTCATGATATCCTCACGCCGCTTTACGACGTCGAACCCCGCGAGCTTAACGCATGATTTCGAACCCGTCTCGAACTCTCAATCCCCTTCTCGTTATCTTAATTGCCGGTCTGGTCGCCGGATTTTTTGACATCACCTATGCGTGCGTGTTCTTCGGAATCCGCAACCAGGTTTCTCCGACCAGAATCTTCCAATCGGTTGCGCGCGGCGCGTTGGGCCAGAGCGCATTTGCCGGCGGTCTGAAGACGGCCCTGCTCGGTCTTTTTTTCCATTTTCTGATTGCTGTAATTTGGGCCACCCTATTTTACCTGGCCGGCAGATTTGTGCCGTTCATGATCGAGCACGCCGTGATCAGCGGACTGATATACGGCTTGTGCATCTATCTGTTTATGTATGGAATCGTGATGCGGTACTCGGCGATCCATTCGCAGGTTCCGCCATGGCGATACCCCTGGGCGGTGCTGATTCCAAATATACTCATACACATGCTCGGTATCGGGTTGCCCATCGCGGTGATCGTGAGGAACTTTTCTACTCATGGAAATGAATGAAGTCAGACTGGAGAGCGAGCGTCTGGTTCTGCGCTGGTTTCGCGAAGACGACTTTGCTGCTTATGTCGAGATTGCGACCGACGAAGAAGTCATGAAGTACATCGGCGGCAGGCAAACTCCGCTCGAGGCGTGGCGCGCGATGTCCTCACACATCGGACATTGGTATTTCCGCGGCTACGGCGTTTTCGCGGTGGAAGAAAAGAGCACCGGGAAGATGATTGGCCGGATTGGTTTTATGAATCCGCCCGGTTGGCCCGGCTTTGAATTGGGATGGACACTCGCGCGCGGAAGCTGGGGAAAGGGCTACGCGACCGAAGGCGCCCGTCGTGCATTGCAGTACGCTTTCACTGAAATGAATCGCGATCACCTCATCAGTTGTATCGCGCCCGCGAACGTCAATTCCGTCAAAGTAGCGGAACGACTCGGCGAAACCGTCGAAGGCGAGACCGAACTGCTGGGTAAGCGTGTGCTGCTCTACGGCATCAGCCGTGAGCAATGGATGGGTCAAAGCCATCCTGAATAAATTATGCGAATCAAAATCTTCCTGATCCTTTTGACGCTGGCCTGCGCGACATTTAATCCACAGTTTTCGCACGCCGGCACTGCGCAAGCCGATCCGTCTCTCGAAACATTCTGGGGCAAGTTCAAAGTCGCGGTGACCAAAGGCGATAAGGAAGGCATTGCCAACATGTCCGAATTCCCGATCGGTATGCCTTATGGGTTCCGCAAGATCAAAACCAGGGCTGAAATGCTCAAGCGTTATCGGGAAGTCTTCAACGTTCAGGTGAATGCAGTGAAATGTTTCGCCGATGCGCGACCGACCATTGACGCGACCGCGAAGAACCGATTCACCGTTGGTTGCAAAGACAAGGCGGGAAACGAAACCGTCGTCTACGGTTTTGTCAAAACGCGAGGCAGCTGGAAGTTCAAATACCTCGACAACCTCAACGAATAACGGACCCGCTTAACGTGCGGCTACTGCTGCGGCTCGATCGACATCCTCGCCACATTCGCCATCGAGACACGTTCCGTCCTGCCATTCTTCAGGGTGATAACGATCGTCGGGCCCTCAATAATGACGCGGCGCACTGTGGCCATCGGCCGTTCGATGCGCGTGCCGTCTTTCTCTTCGATGATCAGGCGCGCGCCCGGCAGCTGTGGCCCAATCTCCTGAGGCTTCGAGGTTTCTCCGGCCGCGGGCTTCTCGGTTAGCGGCGATTTCTCTTCAGTGGATTTTTCTACTTTCGCAGGTTCAGTCGATTCGGTTTTCGACTCGGTAGTAACCGGCGCGCTCTCAGTCGTGGTCGCCGGTTGGGTCTTCTTGGGCGGAGGTTGTCTGCGCGCCGTCGTTGGTCGCGTGGATCGCCGCGGGGGTCGCGCCGGAGTGTTCCGGGCCGCCTTTGGTTTTTCCGGTTGAGCCCTGGCCGATTCAGTTGCTTCTGCAGTTTTCTCGGCCGCTTTCTCCGGCGATGGCGACGGTTTCGCTTCAGCCGTTTCGGTAACTTCCGGCGGAGGCTTCGGCAGTGTGGCGCCTACAGACGACAGACGGTTCGCGTTTGTTTTCTGCGTTGAGGTGTCGGTTGACTCCTCGACTTCGGCGACCGGAATGCCGCCTTTGAATGGCTCG
>DATANL010000385.1:0-6159 GCA_036266295.1 Pyrinomonadaceae bacterium
CCGCACCATTACGCGTTGCGTCACGCGACGGCGCAGGATTATCGCGGGTTTTATGATGAGGAGATACGCCATCGCCGCAATCACGAGTACCCACCGTTTGTCGGGTTGGCGTTGCTGTTGATTCGTCAATCGGACTCGACGCGCGCGCGAGAGACGTCGCAGCAGATCCGAAATTTTCTGAACGAAGCCAATCGCGATCATTCGTGTCGCATCCTGGGACCGGCGCCGGCGCCGTTCGCTCGTCTGCGTAACGAGTATCGAATTCAAATCCTACTGAAGTCGCGAAGCCGGAAACGGATGCGGGCCGTCATCGACGAGGCTTTGAAAAATTTTGAAGGCGGAGGCGGAGACGCGCGCAGCGTCAGCCTTGAAATCGATCCTGTGAATATGATGTAACGTTGTGGAGACCGTGAACCAGGACAATTCCACCAACGAAGAGCTGACGCGCTACCTGCTCGGCGAGATGCCCGAAGAGGAGCAAACCGACTTTGAGATGCGCTATTTCAGCGATGGCCAACTCTTCGGTGAACTGTGCGCCCGGCGCAACCAACTGATTGACAGCTACGTGTCCGGCCGTCTGGCGCCACCGATGCGCGAGCGCTTTGAAGCCGGGATCGATAAATCGTGGGCGATCAACGAACGCATTCGCTTCGCCGAAACGTTACAGGGAGCAATGGACACACGCAGCGTCGGTCTGACGTCCGCGCCGCAAACGCACTACGGTCAAACGCGTGCGGCGTTGTCGAGCTTCGTGGCAAGTTATGGCCGACTTATGATCGTAGCGGCGATCGTCCTGGTACTTTTGGGAGTTGGCTGGTTAATCCTTCGCTCTCGTCATCAAGAATCGGTTGATCTCAATCAAGCCGGCTCGGGGAACCCGTCGTCCGCTTCAGCTGACAAATCCACGACTGATCGCCCCAGTCTCGCGACTTCGCCGGCAGCTGCTCAGACGCGCGATAATTACGGCTCGATTTTGACGGTTCCGCTGACCTCTGATCTGACGGCCACCGCCAGCGACGCGCGCGCCGACGTACTGGTTCTGCCGAGCGTAGTCCTCGTCAAGCTGGTTCTGATAGTTGACGACCCGCGGGACGTCGACTACACGGCAGTCGTCACCACGGCGAAAGATGCTGAGATCTTTAGGACGGGTTCACTTAAGCCTCACCCCAACGACGCCGGCAAAGGCGTCGACGTATATGTGCCTGCCAATCGATTGCCCGACGGTGACTACATCGTTCACCTCAGCGGCGTGACGGCAAACAACGAAGCGATCGCCGCTGGAAATTATTATCTTCGGGTGCGGAAGAGTTGAGGCTCCGAAGAAATGAGAATTAAGGGGCTATTCATAATATTTTTGCGCTCGCCGTTGCAGCGTTCTTTCCGCATGGAACGTGCGCCGCTGTGGAGCCTGCGCTAAACTGATTGCGATGAACCTATTCGATCTCGCGACGGAAACCGGCGCGGTGTGCGCGGTCACGGATGGCAATATCGAAATCAAGGCGGCCGCCGGGCTTGATGAAGCCGAGCCGGGCGACGTTACATTTCTTTCGAATCCGAAATACACGAACAGGGTGGCCACGACGCGTGCTTCGGCAATTTATGTAACGGACGACGTAAGCGTCGAGCGTGACGACATCGCGGTTTTGCGAACCAGGGATCCTTATCTCGCGTTCACTCGCGCGCTGGTCCTCTTTCATCCACGGCCGTCGTTCGAAGCGGGGATCGATCCGGCCGCCGTAATCGAATTGAGTGCGAAGACCGGCGAAGGGACCTTCATCGGCGCGCGCTCGGTCATCGGCGCACACGTAATCATCGGCGATCGGGTGCGCATTCATCCCAGCGTCACGGTCTATGAAAACGTCACTATTGACGATGACTGTGAAATCCATTCCGGCGTGGCTATCCGCGCGAATACCGTCATCGGCAAGCGCGTGATCATTCATAACAATGCAGTGATCGGCAGCGACGGTTTCGGGTTCGCGAAGGACGAAGACAAACACTGGCTCAAGATTCCGCAAGTCGGTCGCGTGGTGATCGAAGACGACGTCGAGATTGGCGCGAACACGACTATCGATCGCGCCTCAACCGGCGAGACTCGCATCAAACGCGGCGCGAAGATCGACAACCTGGTCCAGATTGGCCATTCGTGCATCGTCGGCGAAGACGCTCTGCTTTGCGCGCAGGTCGGCCTGGCCGGCAGCTCGCGCATCGGCGACCGGGTGATTCTGACTGGACAAGTAGGCATCGGCGGGCATATTACTGTCGGAGACGACGCCATCCTCTACCCCCAGAGCGGCGTCCCGAACGATGTCGCGCCGGGCGAAATCCTGGTCGGCACACCGGCATTTGAAGTCAGCGCGTTCTGGCGCGCGGTGGCGGTATTCAAGAAATTGGGAGACATTCCCAAACGAATCCGGGCTTTGGAGAAAAGACTGGATGAAGTTGAGAAGTCACAACCGCAGCAGTGACAAACTGCACTGGTCGCCTGAAGAGGTGAAGCAGGCAGTTTGGTTTTGGATCTTGTGGTCGATCTATGTCTGCTTGTCTGCCTTCCTGATCACGGCGCTACTCACGGAGTGGCCCTCGTTCCTTCACGAGCCATCGAACTATTTTCGTTAAATGATTTGAGAGAAGCGCGCTGACGAGAGCACGATCGCGTCCAACAATTTGTTCGAAAACGTTGTTATGTATGCGTGTCACGAAATCCAGGTCTTCTCTTGTTTCATAATCCAGCGGCCATTTTCCTTCCGGAACAAGTAATAACCGCCGCCGCCGCAATCGCCGCCACAATAGCCCCACGAATATACGAGCGCTTCGTCCCGGCTTCGGTTGAAACCAACTCGCGACAGCAGAGTGATTCGTGGGGAGTCGGCGTACTTCCGACGAAATTCCTGCATCGCTTCGCGAGTTGCGAACCAGTGGTCTTTTTCATCTGGCGCAACAAACGAGTAGGAATTATTGATGGCGAGGCGGCAATCAAGTTCGTTCATCTGACGACCCATTGATTTGAAATCATCAAGCGTCTCGGTACTCGTAGTTGGCGGCATGTGGTCCTTGACGTATCGTATTTCGTCCCCTGTGCCGTCGTAAAGATAAGCGACCTCCGTGCGATTCTGAATTAACAGCAGCTTGCCGTCATTCTGTCGATGGAAGCCGTTTATTAATGCCGAATAGACGGCATACTCTTCCGCCTCACGTGTCTCCGGAGAGATTGGCGGCTGTTTCGTTTTAAGTGCACACGCGAACACGCCAACACAAAATGTGCTACTCGCAATAAAGAGATAAAATGCGACGCGCTTCATTCGAATAACCAGCGGGCGGGGTTGTCACTCAGCGTTCGGATGGGCCCAACGATCGACGCAACACGTAAGGGAACATCCACGACTTATTCGTTGGCCTGCTTGACCGGATAGACCCAGACAACAAAGCTCAGTTTTTGACCTCTGCGCTCACCGGTGACCTCCCAGCAACCGGGCGCCGGCGCCCAGACACCCGTCAGCATGGCGGCATGAGGGATAAAAAGCGCGTTCGTCACCCTGCTCACCATGAGGGGCGGCGCGTCCCCATCGAGCCGTCGTCCGGTGACCTTTAGGTCGTAGTCCTCTTTTTTGTGGTAATCAAAATCGACGCTTCCCCAGAAAATCTTCGCAGTCAAATCGTGTTCATGGCCCGGTCCGTGCGGCACCCAACCCCAGACTTCACCTGATTTCGGAAGGGCGATCCAAAGTTTTTCCGTCCCCAACCAAAAGCCGTCATCGTTCGCGCCCATTTTCTGCTCGCCGGGAGGCGTGAATGGCGTGGTTGGGGCAACTGTAACCGGACAGGAAGCCGGCGCTACGGGACGCTGTTCATCGACAGAAGGCGATTGAAATGACGCCGCTGTCGTTGACGGCCGAAAACGGGAACAGCCAAGGGCGCAACAACCCACGAAAATCGCAATCAAGGCGAATGTTTTCTTAATCACAAATGGTTAGACGCGCTACCCCCTGGCTATCTTCCGCCGCGGACTGCGGAACGCGTCAAGTACGGAAGCTCGCTAATTCGTCGGCGCGAATTTGTGAAGGATGCCGTCCAGTGCCAGAAAATCAATCGGCTTTGCCAGGAATTCATTACAGCCCGCATTGATGGCGCTGTCTTGAACTCGACTACCGTAGCTGGTCATCATCACGATGGGCAGCGCGCCAAATCTCGACTGCTGCCGCAGCTGGCGAACGACCTCGAGGCCGTGGAGGATGGGAAGATCAAAATCGACGAGCACCATATCAACCGGAGTGGTTTGCGCAATATGCAAACCCTCCTGGCCGTCTTCCGCCTCCCGAACGTCATAGCCTCTCTGTTCCAGGACCAGCGCCAGGAGCGAGCGATAGTCGTGGTCGTCCTCGACCAATAAGACTTTTCTCGGTCCCTTTCGGGCGGCGTCAGTCCGGCGAAAGTCGGGTTCAAAGGCGCCCGGCGGAGTAATTCGGTCTCGAATTTCAGCATGCGTCAAAGTTGTACTGTGGGTGGTCATGATTGGTTTCCGTTTTGATTTAGGTTGTGCGAAAGCTTCTGATGTATGCGTTCGCTACGCCGGGAAGTCACTTTCCGGCGTGCGGCAACCTGAGAGCAACCGCGGTGCCACGCAGGACTGGAGCGCAACCGTCTCGGTTGCTCTTATTAGAGAATGCCAGCGGGGACGCCTGGGCTCCAGTCAAAGTCTTTCGGGTCATGAAACCAAATTAATCCACCCCCGTTTCAAACTCCCTATTGATTTTCCCCCAGCGGTTGGATAGTATGCGCCCGCGCCTGCCTCCCGGTGGGCGCATTGGTTACGTGGGGTGAGGACACGTAACCCCAGGGCGGGGCTTGTGGGAGGGCCTCGCCCGCTTTTTTTGAAGCCAGTCGTTAGCGATGTTGACTCGTGCTATTCGCGCGCGTGCCGACGGCGAGCACACCTGGTTCTCCCGCGTGTGAAAGCAAAGCCCTTCAGACATGCTTAGTTATCCGCAAGCTGGCGTCGTCAAACGCTGGAGACCGTGCTACATGGCTTATTGATGCAACGCTCGGGCATCGCAACGCGCGACTGGAAAGTGTCTCTCGATCAATCGCGGCGAGATGAGATCTGCCGCTCCGCCTTGTTCAGGATACTGACCAGGCCTGGCAGGGCTTCGATGTGTATGAGGACATATTGATGCGGTTCCATCACGTTCCTTAGTTCGAGATGCTCGGCATCGCGAACCGAAAGGTCGTACTTGATCACCCCGCCCACTGCGACAGCACCAAATTCTTCAGAAGCTTCCGCCACGGCGGCCAGCGTACAACCGTCCCTTTAACTCACGGTTAACTGCGTCTTAACTTGAGGTGAACTGTTGAAGGTGTTTCCTGAACGATGACAAATCACGGTCCGAAGCGTTGACGATACTCTGGTGACGAGATGAAGGCCTTGACCATTTCGGCCGCCACATAATTGCCGTTGAATTGGATCAGCTTGCCCAGCCAGAAGTCGTACCCGGTGTAATCTGAATCAGGTGCGTCGTTTGGATTCCGCCGCAGATAGCCGATGTACTGCGTCAGCACAAAGGCCCGATTGGCTTCGGCATTGAACAGATCAGGATCTTCGGCCACCTGCCGCACCGCCTGCGCTCGCGCACTCACATTGGCAGTGTTGGCCGAATTACCAAAGAGGTTCATTACTGTCTGCCGTTCACTTACCGACAGGACGCCGCCCGCGTTCTGATTCAGCTTGTCGACAAACTGCGCCGGCGTCATGATCGTCGGCATTGTGTTCATAAAGCGGGTGGTCTGCACGAACTCCAGCGCATACGCCTGCTTGTTGTTCTCCAAAACCGTCTCCCATCCGGTTTGGCCCACCACCACTCCCCGGCTGACGCGTTGCGTATCAGCAAGAAACTCATTCGCTCTCACGATTGGCACAAAGATCGGGTGCGAGCCGCCAATCTGTGAGTTCCCCATGCCGTCGCCATAGCCAGTCTTGTACATCCGCTCGACCAGATAGCCGGTCTGCTGAAATTCAATCGACAGGAAGAAGGCGCCGCTCACGTTGATGCGACACACAGTCAGATCAGAGTTGCCGCAATTGGTCATCTGTCCTGTCCAGAAATCCAATCCCGATTGATCCGCTTCGCGATTCAGAAAGTCGTGATAGTGCATGCGCACGAA